>NZ_JBSGZP010000212.1:0-10767 GCF_053611065.1 Streptomyces sp. NPDC054840 | reverse complement strand
GGAGGGGGGCGCCGCCTTCGGCGTATCAGCGGGCCGGAACTCAGCCCCGCGGGGATCCGGCGTCCGGGGTGACCGCGTCGGAGACGGGCCGCTCGGCGGCCTTCGTCTCGACCGGCTTGCGCAGCGCGATGTTCAGCTCGCGCAGACGGGCCTCCTCCAGCACCGTCGGCGCGCCCATCATCAGGTCCTGCGCGTTGCCGTTCAGCGGGAAGGCGATGGTCTCGCGGATGTTCGGCTCATCGGCCAGCAGCATCACGATGCGGTCCACGCCCGGGGCGATGCCACCGTGCGGCGGGGCACCCAGACGGAAGGCGCGCAGCATGCCCGCGAACTCGCGCTCGACGGTCTCCGCCTCGTAGCCCGCGATCTCGAAGGCCTTCAGCATGACCTCGGGCTCGTGGTTGCGGATGGCGCCGGAGGACAGCTCGATGCCGTTGCAGACGATGTCGTACTGCCAGGCCAGGATGTCCAGCGGGTCCTTCTCCTCCAGGTCCTTCATCCCGCCCTGCGGCATGGAGAAGGGGTTGTGGGAGAAGTCGATCTTGCCGGTCTCCTCGTCCTTCTCGTACATCGGGAAGTCGACGATCCAGCAGAACCGGAAGACGTTCTCCTCGAAGTGGCCCGCGCGCTTGGCCGCCTCGACGCGGACGCCGGACATGATCTTGGAGACTTCGTCGAACTCACCCGCGCCGAAGAACACGGCGTGGCCGGGGGCCAGGCCCAGACGCTCGGTGAGGACCTTGACGTTCTCCTCGGTGAGGAACTTGGCGATCGGGCCGGTCAGGGCACCGTCCTCGCCCACGCGCACCCAGGCCAGGCCCTTGGCGCCCAGCGAGATCGCGTACTCGCCGAGGCCGTCGAAGAACTTGCGCGGCTGCCCGGCGGTGTCCGGAACGGCCAGGGCACGCACGTGCTTGCCGGCGAACGCCTTGAACTCCGAGCCCTCGAAGACGTCGGTGATGTCGACGAGCTCCAGCTTGGCGCGCAGATCGGGCTTGTCGTTGCCGTACTTCAGCATCGACTCGCGGAACGGGATCCGCGGGAACGGTGAGGTGACCTCGCGGCCCTTGCCGAACTCCGTGAAGATCTCGGTCATCAGGCGCTCGATCGGCTGGAAGACGTCCTCCTGCTCGACGAAGGACATCTCCACGTCGAGCTGGTAGAACTCGCCCGGCGAGCGGTCGGCGCGGGCGTCCTCGTCGCGGAAGCACGGCGCGATCTGGAAGTACCGGTCGAAACCGGAGATCATCAACAGCTGCTTGAACTGCTGCGGCGCCTGCGGCAGGGCGTAGAACTTGCCCGGGTTCAGGCGGGACGGCACGACGAAGTCACGGGCGCCCTCGGGAGAGGTCGCGGTGAGGATCGGCGTCGCCATCTCGTTGAAGCCGAGGGCCACCATCTTCGAGCGGATCGACGCGATGACGGCCGAGCGCAGCATGATGTTGCGGTGCATGCGCTCACGGCGCAGGTCGAGGAAGCGGTACTCCAGGCGCCGTTCCTCGTTCACACCGTCGTCGGTGTTGATCGTGAACGGCAGCGGGGCGGCCGCGCCGAGGACCTCCACCGCGGAGACCTCGATCTCGATCTCGCCGGTCGCCAGCTCCGGGTTCACGTTGTCGGCGCCGCGGGAGACGACCTTGCCGTCGATCCGGACGACGGTCTCCTTGGTGACGCTGCTCAGCGCCTCGTTCGCCGCGGTGCCGGGCCGGGCGACCAGCTGCGTGATGCCGTAGTGGTCACGCAGATCGATGAAGAGGATGCCGCCCAGGTCTCGACGGTTGTGCAGCCAGCCGCTCAGCCGGACGTCGGCGGCGACGTCAGAAGCGCGGAGCTCGCCGCAGGTGTGGGACCTGTACCGATGCATCAGTCATCCAGTTCTACGCGATACCAGGGTGGATTCAACCGTCCCAAGGTTACCGTCCGGGACGGTGGCGGGTCGGGCACTCCTTCCAGCCTGCGAAAACGCGTCCGCGGGCCGCGTGCGGACACGGCCCCGGGGCGCGGGCGAACAGGCACGTGACCGATATGACCTGTAAAGATGGCCGAGTGCGCACCGAGGACATTCTGGCCGCCATCGCGACCGGCCTGTGGCGATGGGACAACGCCTCCGGGACGGTCACCCTCGACAGCGAGGCCGCCCGGCTCCTCGGGCTGCCCGCCGAACCGGTGGTGCTGCCGGAGGTCGCCGTACGGTCCCGCTTCCACCCGGTGGACTGGAACGAGATCAACGGGATCGTGAACCTGGCCGTCGCCGAGGGCACGCTCGCCGAGGCCCGGCTCCGGATCATGGACGTGGACGGACGGGTGCTGCGGACCGTACGCAGCCGCTCGAAACCGGTGGAGAACCGGACGGCGGACGGAACCACGGACTACGAGCTGATCGGCACCATCCAGGAGATCGCCGAGCCGCAGCCCGGCACCACGGCCGCACACACCCCCATCACGGGCGACTGGCGGCGCTCCCGCGAGGCCTTCCTGCTGGACGCGGGGCGGGCGCTGGCGGAGGCACGGTCCACGGCCGAGGTGCTGCGGGTCGCCGCCTCGCTGTCCATGCCCGGTTTCAGCCCGGACGGGCTGGCCGTCTTCGGCGTGGCCGGGGACCGGCTGTCGATCATCGGGCACCACGGGCACGACCCGGGGGACGAGGGTCCGTTCTCCGACATGCCGCTGGAGACGAACTACCCGGCCGCGGAGGTCGTCCGTACCGGCCGGGCCATCTACCTGCCCACCCCCGAGGACTACAAGCGGCGCTTTCCGGCCGCATGGCCGCTCGCCCAGCGCTTCGACCGGGTCTCGTGGGCCTTCCTTCCGCTGATCGTGGCCGGGCGGACGATGGGGGCCTGGATGGCCGCGTTCAAGCACCCGGCGTCCTTCTCGCCCGACGAACGGTCTGTCCTGACGACGGTGGCCCGGATGCTGGCTCAGGCGCTCCAGCGCGCCGTGGTGGCCGAATCCGAGCGGGAGCTCACCACCGGCCTGCAGCGGTCGATGATGCCGCAGCTCGGCCCGGAGATCCCTGGCATGCGGATCGCGGCCCGCTACGTCCCGACGGGCGGCGGGCTCCAGGTCGGCGGCGACTGGTACGACATGATCCCGCTGCCGTCGGGCAGGTTCGCGCTGGTCATCGGCGACGTGCAGGGGCACGACGTCCGGGCGGCCGGACTGATGGGCCAGCTGCGGATCGCCGTACGGGCGTACGCGTCCGAGGGCCACCGGCCGGACGCGGTGCTCTCGCGCGCCTCCCGCTTCCTGGCCGGGCTGTGCTCCTCTCCGGAGTCCGACCCGTACGCGGACGACGGCGGCCGGCCCTCCGACCCCCACTCCGACTTCATGAGCCCGCGGTTCGCCACCTGCCTGTACGTGGAGTGCGATCCGCGGACCGGCATGCTGGAGGTGGCCCGGGCCGGCCACCCCGATCCCGCGATCCGGATGGCCGACGGCACCGTCCTGATGCGCCCCACGGCGGGCGGGCTGCCCCTCGGGATCGACCCCGACACCGACTACCCCACCACCCGGTTCACCCTGGAGCCCGGCGAGACGATGATGCTCTGCACCGACGGGCTCATCGAGACCGGTGGGCACGACCTGGACACCGGCTGGGCACGGCTGCGGGCGGTCCTGGAGTCCGACACGCACGAGAATACGTACGAGCGCACCTACGACGCGCAGGTCCCGGGAGCGGGCACCGACACGGCCGGGCGCGTCGCGCCCCCGCACCTCGAACGACTGGCCGACCTGCTGGTCCAGGCCGTGCACGGGCCGTCCTCGCACCACACCACCGGCCCGCTCGCCGACCGCCGCGAGGACGACATAGCGGTGGTGCTGCTGTGCCGCGAGAGCGCGGAGCTCGCCTCGGGCACCTCGCTGCCGTACCCGGCCCGCCCCGTGCGCCGCACCGTACTGACCGTGGCGCAGGCGGAGCCCGAACGGATCGCGGGCGTGCGGCAGCAGATCCGCGAGCTGCTGCACGACTGGGCCGACCCCGACCAGGTGGACTCGGCGGTGCTGATGGTCTCCGAGATGGTGACGAACGTGCTGACGCACACCGACGGCGACGCCCTGCTGGTCGCGGAGGCGGTCGGCGAGCTGGGCGGGCGCCGGCTGCGCGTCGAGGTCGCGGACGGCAGCGACGAGCTCCCGCACAAGCGGCAGCCGGGGGAGATGTCCTCCAGCGGCCGCGGGGTACTGCTGATGGAGATGCTGGCCGACGCGTGGGGCGTGGACCCGCGGGGCGCGGGCAAGTCGATCTGGTTCGAGCTGCACGAGCAGTCGAAGACGGACGCCGACCCGGCCTTCTGACCCGGCAGCTGGCGCGGCGGGGCGTGATTGGATGCAGCGGTGTCCGATCCCCTCCTGCCCGCGCCCGTACGGCGGCTCGCCGCCTGGTGCGGCGTCGTCCTGCTCGTCACCGCGGTCCTCGCCGTCGGCGTATGGCTGTGCACCGTTTTCCAGGCCGCCGTGACGCCCGTACTGCTGGCCGTGCTCGGTACGGCCCTGCTCGGGCCGATGCACCGGCGCCTGGTCCGCATGAAGATGAACCGCTCGCTGGCCGCGGCCCTGACCTGCCTCGCCGTGGTCGCCGTCGTCGGCGGGGCCACGTACGTCGTCGTCCTCGCGCTCATCGGGACCGGCGGCGAGATCCTCGAATCGCTGCGGCGGGCCGGCGAGATGGTCGCCGAGCACTTCGGGGCGGTGGGCACCTCGCTGGAGGACATCGCCGCGAACTCCAAGGACCTGCTCGCGAAGTTCGGCGGCACCGCCGCCTCGGGTGTGGTCTCGGGGCTCAGCGTGGTGGGCTCGATGATCGCGATGGTGCTGCTCGCACTGGTGCTGATCTTCTTCTTCCTGCGCGACTCCGACCGGGCCGTGGTGACGCTGCGCTCGATCGTCCCGGGCCGCTCGGGCGACCTGATGGAGGCGATGGGGCGGCGCGCCTTCGAGGCCGTCGAGGGGTTCATGCGCGGGACCACGTTCGTGGCCCTGGTCGACGCCGTGCTGATCGGCGCGGGTCTGCTGATCCTCGATGTGCCGGGTGCGCTGGGGCTGGCCGCCCTGGTCTTCGTGACGGCCTACATCCCCTACCTCGGGGCGATCCTGTCGGGCGCCGTGGCCGTTCTCGTGGCCTTCGCCGACCGGGGCTGGATCATCGGCCTGTGGGCGCTCGGCCTGGTGCTGCTGGTCCAGATGATCGAGGGCTACGTACTGCAGCCCGTGGTGCAGAGCCGCACGGTGCAGATGCACCCGGCCGTGGTGATGCTGGCCATCACCGCGGGCGCCGGCGTCGCCGGGGTCCTGGGGATGCTGCTGGCGGTGCCGCTGACCGCCGCCGTCTTCGGGGCGATCGCGGAACTGCGGGCCCGGTACGCCGCCGATGCCGCGTCCGGGCCCGCGGATCCGGCCGGGCCCGCGGATCCGGCCGGGACGGCGTAGGCCCGGACGGCCCGGCAGACTTCCTGGTCGGTCCTGGTCAGTCCCGGCGGACTTCCTGGTCGGTCCTGGTCAGTCCTGGTCCGCCGCACCTGTACCGCGGTGGCCGAGGCCGGTGCGCGCGGTGGTGGGGATGCGGCCCAGCCGGCCCGCCTGGAAGTCGTCGAAGGCCTGCTGCAGCTCGTGCTGGCTGTTCATCACGAACGGCCCGTAGTGCGCCATCGGCTCCCGGATGGGGCGTCCGCCGAGGAGCACGATCTCCAGGTCCGGGGCGTTGGAGTCCTGGGACGCCTCCGCCCGCACCGTGAGCGAGCCGCCCTCGCCGAAGACGGCCGTCTGCCCCGTCTGCAGGGGCCTGCGGTCCTCGCCGACGGACCCGCGCCCGGCCAGTACGTACGCCAGGGCGTTGAAGTCCTCACGCCACGGCAGGGTGATCTGCGCGCCCGGCGTGACGGTCGCGTGGATCATCGTGATCGGGGTGTGGGTGATGCCGGGGCCCTGGTAGCCGTCGATCTCACCGGCGATGACGCGGAGCAGGGAGCCGCCGTCCGGGGTGGTCAGCAGCTGGACCTGGCCGCCGCCGATGTCCTGGTAGCGCGGGGGCATCATCTTGTCGGACGCCGGGAGGTTCACCCACAGCTGGAGACCGTGGAACAGCCCGCCGGACACGACCAGGGACTCCGGCGGGGCCTCGATGTGCAGGAGGCCCGAACCGGCGGTCATCCACTGGGTGTCGCCGCCGTTGATGACCCCGCCGCCGCCGTTGCTGTCCTGGTGGACGAAGGTTCCGTCGATCAGGTACGTGACGGTCTCGAAGCCGCGGTGCGGATGCCAGGGCGTGCCCTTCGGCTCGCCGGGCGCGTACTCCACCTCACCCATCTGGTCCATCATGATGAACGGGTCGAGGTACTGGTAGTTGATCCCGGCGAACGCGCGGCGCACCGGGAATCCCTCGCCCTCGAACCCACCGGGAGCGGAGACGACGGCCAGCACCTTGCGCGGGACGGCGGCCTGCGGCGCGGCCACTCGCGGAAGGGTCAACGGGTTCTCAACAGTCACTGCGGGCATGGTCAGGACCTCCTTCTGCGTCGAGTTTAGTTGAAACTCGAACTTTCTGCCACACCCGCACAACGGAGGAGCCCCGGAGGAAATTTCCTCCGGGGCCCCCGCGGTCCTGACCTGCGGCTACGGCTACGGCTACGGCTACGGCTACGGCTACGGCGAGACGATGACCGAGTTGATCGGCGAGAGGTTGACCGGCACCCACCGGTCGATGCCCATGTCGGTGCAGGTTCCCCCGCCGTTCCAGCCGGTGCACAGCCTGAACTTCCAGTTGCTCGTCTGGTTGTTGAACACCCAGTGCCAGTTCTCCTGGTTGCTGAGGTTGTAGGTCCCCGCCTTGCTGAACCGCAGCGACGGCTGGACGCCCGCCGCCGGCGAGCCCTCCGGCCAGATGCACGCCTCGCCCGAGCGGCATCCCTCGACCGTGTTGTACGAGGCCTGGGCCGGGCCGGCGGCCAGCATCCCCGTGCCCAGCGCCAGCGTCGCGGTGGCCGCCACCGTGGCGAGCGTCGTGCGGATCGTCGTACGGGCCATCTCTGCCTCCTCATGGATGGGGCGGGGGGGTCCCCCGTGGATTCCCCCCCCGCGGCACCGATACTCCGGGGGGCCGGGCCGGGCCGCGATCCTTTCGGGCAGGGCCGAAGCGTGGGTCAGCCGCCGCTGTGGAGCAGGTCCACCCCCAGGCCCGTCACCGAGTGCAGGACCGCCTTGCCGTCGCGCTCCGTGGTGATCAGGCCGGCCGCACGCAGGGTGCGGGCGTGTTCGGAGGCCGAGGGGAGGCTGATGTCGAGGTCCCTCGCCAGCTCGCTGGTCGTGCGCTGCTCGATCAGCGACTGGAGCACCGCCGCCCGGGTCCGGCCCAGCAGGGCGTCCAGCGCCCCCTGCGCCGGGCCCGGCCCGATCAGGGGCAGGGGGGTCAGCGCCGGGTAGAGCAGCACGCACCTGCCGTCCGGGCCGTCCGGGCCCTCGGCGAGCAGCGGCCGGCCCGTCCAGAACGGCGAGGGCATCAGCAGCAGGCCGCGGCCGCCGAGGCGGACGTCGCAGTGCGGCGGCCCGTCCACCTCCAGCACCGTGCCCGACCAGGCGGCCCGCGGATGCGTGCCGGCCAGGCATGCCTTGATGCCGTGGGCGGCCAGCAGCCGGCTGCGCCAGGCCACGTCCGCCCGGAAGGACTGCCGGATCCGCGGCCAGTGCGGGGCGACGACCACCTCATAGGTGGACCGGAGCGCGCCGCCGAGCTGGTCCCACGCCTCACGGTCCTGGGCCCACAGGGCGCGCAGCCAGGAGGTGGAGCCGGGGGCCCGGGCGGCGACGCGGTGGAGCTCGCCGAGGGTCAGGAGCGGGCCGGCGTCCCGTACGACGGCCAGCCCCTCCTCCAGGGTGCGCGCGTACGGCTCGACGAACTGGGGGTTGTCGCCGTCGGGGCGCAGAAGGTCGAGCAGCGGGCGGGCGCGGCCCGGCAGCTCGCGGCCGACACGGGCGCGCCAGCGGCCGAAGACCGCCTGTTCGTCGGTGCGCTGCCAGGCGGCCATCGCCATGCCCAGCTCCACCAGCGGCAGCGGCTCGCTCGCGAAGGTGATGTCGAGCAGGTCCTCCGCCGTGAAATGCACCCGCAGCATCGCCCCGCCCCCCGTCAGGTCTCCGCCGGTACGCCGGCGACTGCGACTGCGACTGCGACTGCGACTAGCCGTACATCCGGCGCATCGCGAAGTCCACCATCTGCTCGACCGCCTTCGCGTCGAAGACCATCCGGTGGTCGCCCTCCATGTCGAGGACGAAGCCGTACCCGGTCGGCAGCAGGTCGATGACCTCGGCGCCGGTGATCACGAAGTACTTGGACTCCTTGCCGGCGTACCGGCGCAGCTCCTTGAGCGTGGTGAACATGGGGATGACCGGATGCTGGGTGTTGTGCAGCGCCAGGAATCCGGGGGTGTCGCCGCGCGGGCAGTAGACCTTCGAGGTGGCGAAGATCTGCTGGAAGTCCTCGGCGGAGAGGGACCCCGTGGTGAAGGCCCGCACCGCGTCCGTGAGCGAGGGCGGGGACGGCTCCGGGTACAGCGGCGGCGCCTGCTGCGCGTAGCCCTGCGGGGGCTGCTGCGCATACTGCTGCTGGGCGCCCGGGTTCTGGTCGTAGCCGTACATGCGGCACACCCTATCGAGCACCTGCCCCCATACCGGCCGGTACCGGCCAGTCCCGTCCGGGCTGGACGCAGGGGGGCGGCTCGGGCGGGCGGTGCCCCGGCCTCCGGCGACCGCACGAACGGCGCCGCGCGGGTTTTGACCCTGGTCACAGTCGGGACGGAAGGGTTGCCCTTATTACCGACGGGTAGCATCATGTTGTTACCGATTGGTATGTACGAGGAACCTGTCTCCCCGAGCCTTAACGGAGCCGTCGCCATGGGGCACTACAAGTCGAATCTCCGCGACATCGAGTTCAACCTCTTCGAGGTGCTCGGCCGCGACAAGCAGTACGGCACCGGTCCGTTCGAGGAGATGGACACCGAGACCGCCAAGAGCGTTCTGTCCGAGCTCGCCCGCCTCGCCGAGAACGAGCTGGCCGCCTCCTTCGAGGACGCCGACCGCAACCCGCCGGTCTTCGACCCGGCCACCAACACCGCGCCCGTCCCGGCCTCCTTCAAGAAGAGCTACGAAGCCTTCATGGAGTCCGAGTACTGGCGCCTGGGCCTGCCCGAGGAGATCGGCGGCACCACCTCGCCCCGCTCCCTCATCTGGGCCTACGCGGAGCTGCTGCTCGGCTCGAACCCGGCGATCTGGATGTACTCCTCCGGCCCGGCGTTCGCCGGCATCCTCTTCGAAGAGGGCAACGAGGCGCAGAAGAAGGTCGCCCAGATAGCCGTCGACAAGCGCTGGGGCTCCACCATGGTCCTCACCGAGCCGGACGCCGGCTCGGACGTGGGCGCCGGCCGCACCAAGGCGATCCAGCAGGCGGACGGCTCCTGGCACATCGAGGGCGTGAAGCGCTTCATCACGTCCGGTGAGCACGACATGGAGGAGAACATCCTCCACTACGTCCTCGCGCGCCCCGAGGGCCACGGCCCGGGCACCAAGGGACTGTCCCTCTTCCTCGTCCCGAAGTTCCACTTCGACTGGGAGACCGGCGAGCTGGGCGAGCGCAACGGTGTCTACGCCACCAACGTCGAGCACAAGATGGGCCTCAAGGCCTCCAACACGTGCGAGATGACCTTCGGCGACCAGCACCCCGCCAAGGGCTGGCTGATCGGTGACAAGCACGACGGCATCCGCCAGATGTTCATGATCATCGAGTTCGCCCGGATGATGGTCGGCACGAAGGCCATCGCCACCCTCTCCACCGGCTACCTGAACGCGCTGGAGTACGCCAAGGAGCGCGTGCAGGGCCCGGACCTGGCGAACTTCATGGACAAGACCGCGCCCAAGGTCACCATCACGCACCACCCCGACGTGCGCCGCTCGCTCATGACGCAGAAGGCCTACGCCGAGGGCATGCGCGCCCTGGTCCTCTACACGGCCTCCGTGCAGGACGAGATCCAGGTCAAGCAGGCCGCCGGCGAGGACGCCTCCGCCGAGATCGGCCTGAACGACCTGCTCCTGCCGATCGTGAAGGGCTACGGCTCGGAGAAGTCCTACGAGCAGCTCGCCCAGTCCCTGCAGACCTTCGGTGGCTCCGGTTACCTGCAGGAGTACCCGATCGAGCAGTACATCCGCGACGCCAAGATCGACACCCTCTACGAGGGCACCACGGCCATCCAGGGTCAGGACTTCTTCTTCCGGAAGATCGTCCGCGACCAGGGCGCCTCGCTGAACATCCTCAGCGAGACGATGAAGAAGTTCCTGGCCGAGGCCGTCGGCGGCGAGGAGCTGGCCGGCGCCCGCGACGCGCTCGCCAAGGCCGCCGTCGACCTGGAGGCCATCGTCGGCCAGATGATCGTCGACCTCACCGCCACCGGCGAGGACGTCAAGAACATCTACAAGGTCGGCCAGAACACCACCCGCCTGCTGATGGCCTCGGGCGACGTGGTCGTCGGTTACCTGCTGCTCAAGGGCGCCGCCGTGGCCGCCGAGAAGCTGGCGACCGCCGCCCCGAAGGACGTCCCCTTCTACACCGGCAAGATCGCCGCCGCCAAGTTCTTCGCGTCGCAGGTCCTGCCGAACGTCTCGGTCCAGCGCCAGCTGGCCGAGGTCGTCGACAACTCCCTCATGGAGCTCGACGAGGCCGCCTTCTAGACCGGTCGCGCCACCGCCGCGCACACGCGCCAGCGGCCGGGCCCCGTACAGGGG
>NZ_JBSGZP010000211.1:0-10821 GCF_053611065.1 Streptomyces sp. NPDC054840 | reverse complement strand
CGCCAGCTGCGCAACCTGCTCACCACCCTGCTGCTGTCCACGGGCGTGCCGATGCTGGTGGCCGGGGACGAGTTCGGGCGGACGCAGGACGGCAACAACAACGCGTACTGCCAGGACAACGAGACGGGATGGGTGGACTGGTCGCTGCTGGAGGATCCGGCCTGGCGGTCGCTCTTCGCGCTGGCCTCCCGCCTGATCGCGCTGCGCCACGCCCATCCGGTGCTGCGGCGGCGGGCGTTCTTCTCCGGGCGCTCGCAGGCCGCCGACGGGCTGCGGGACCTGGCCTGGTTCACCCCGGCGGGCGCGGAGATGACGGAGCGGGACTGGTACGCGCCGGCCGCCGCGCTGGGGATGTACCTGTCGGGGCGGGACATCCCGGGCCGTGACGAGCGGGGCAGGCAGGTGACGGACGACAGCTTCCTCGCGCTGCTGCACACCGGGGACCGGCCGGTGGACTGGGTCCTGCCGGGGGCGCCGTGGGCGCAGGAGTACGAGGTCGTCCTGGACACCTCCCTGGAGGTCCAGTCCGATCCTCCCCGGACCCGGCACCGCGGCGGCCAGACCCTGACGGTCCCGGCGCGGTCGGTCCTGCTGCTGAGGGTGGTGAGCTGAGCGGCGGGGCGGTCCGTGGCGCTGGTTCCGGACGTACGCGACATCCGGAACCAGTCTCTTTGTTCGTACTGCGATGATGTGTTCGACATCATCTCGGAGGGGGTCCCTGTATGGGCAGAGTCACGACCGCGCTGCGGGAACTGCGCGGGGTGCAGAAGTCGGCGAAGGGGGTGTCGCTCTACTCCCGGTTCGTCAACCGGCCCGCCGGGCGGTATCTGGCCGCCGGTTCGTACGCGCTGGGGCTCACCCCGAACCAGGTGACGCTGATCAGTGCCGCCTTCAGCTTCGCCGCCGTGGCCGCGGTCGCGCTGGCCGCCCCTTCGTGGGGGCTGGGGGTCGCGGTGTGGGCCGCCCTCGCCGTCGGTTTCGCCTTCGACTCCGCCGACGGGCAGCTGGCCCGGCTGCGCGGTGGCGGCAGCGCGGCCGGTGAATGGCTCGACCACGTGGTGGACGCCGCCAAGCTCACGGCCCTGCACTCCTGCGTGCTGATCGCCTTCTACCGCTTCCCCGAGGCGTACGGGACGGGCGCGGACGGCTGGCTGCTGGTGCCGCTGGGCTTCCAGTTCGCCGCGGTGGTGACCTTCTTCGGCGGCCTGCTGACCGAGAAGCTCAAGCCGAAGCCGGCTCCCGGCAGCGTGGCGGCCGCGCCGTCGACCGCGCGCGCGGTGGCTCTGCTGCCCGTGGACTACGGGGTGTTCTGCGTGGTGTTCCTGCTGCTCGGCGGCGGGAAGCTGTTCGCCTGGGCGTATGCGGGACTGGGCGTGGTCGCCGCGATGTTCCTGCTGGCCTTCCTCGCGAAGTGGTTCCGGGAGCTCAGCGCCGTTCGCCGGTGACCTGGCCCGGGACGTGGGCCGGTTCCGCGAGCGCGTCCAGGGCCCGGCGCAGCTGGGTGCTGGACGTGTGCACGGTGTAGGGGAAGTACACGACGTCGACGCCGTGGGCGGCGAAGTCCTTCTCCAGCCGGGCGCCCTTGGGCGTGCCGCGCCAGTCGTCGCCCTTGAAGATGACGTCGAAGCGGACCTGCTTCCAGGTCTCCACCTTGTCGGGGACCGTCTCGACGAAAGCCGCGTCGACGTACTTGACGCTGCGGACGATCTCCAGACGCTCGACGAGCGGGATCATCGGGCGCCGCCCCTTGGCGAGTTCGGCCATCTCGTCCGAGACCACTCCGGCGACCAGGTAGTCGCACCGACTCCGGGCGTGCCGAAGGATGTTGAGATGCCCGATGTGGAACAGATCGTAGGCGCCGGGCGCGTAGCCGACTCGATACGGCCTGCGCGCAGGCACAGCAAGATCGGACATGTCGTGCTCCGTCATCTTTTACCCCCAGCAGCCACACCCCCCGGTGTAGCGGATTAGCAGACAATAGCGTGCACGTTCCGCACCACGCGGGTGAACGAATAGGGTGACGTGCGCATCATCCAGGGGAGAAGGGGACGCTCAGTGTCCAGATCCGGTCACCGGCGCATGCTGCTGGTTTCCACCAATTACGCTCCGGAGCACGCGGGGATCGGCCCGTACGCCACCCAGATCGCGGAGCACTGGGCGGATCTCGGTCACGAGACCCATGTGCTGGCGGGCATGCCGCACTACCCGGCGTGGTCGCTCGAACCCGAGTACAAGGGGGCGTTCCGGCGCACGGAACAGCGCGCGGGAGTCACCGTGCACCGGCGTGCGCACACCGTGCCGCCGCGCCAAACCGCCGTGAAGCGAGCCCTTTTCGAAGGATCGATTCTGCTGCACGGCGCCGTGGCCCCGCCCCGGATGCCCAGACCGGACGCGGTCCTCGCCCAGATGCCCAGCCTGGCCGGCGGAGTGCTCGCCGCCCGGCTCGCGGCGCGCTGGAAGGTCCCGTACGTCCCGGTCGTCCAGGACCTGATGGGCGCCGCCGCCGCGCAGAGCGGGATCAGCGGCGGCGACAAGGCCGCCGCGATCGCCGGCCGCGCCGAGGCGTACGCCCTCAAGCGCGCCACCCTCGTCGGCGTCATCCACGAGACCTTCGTGGACCGGGTCGTCGGCATGGGCGTGGACCCGGACAAGATCCGTCTCGTCCCCAACTGGTCGCACGTGCCCGTGCCCACCAAGCCGCGCGGCGAGACCCGGCACCACCTCGGCTGGGCCCCGGGCGAGACCGTCGTGCTGCACTCCGGGAACATGGGCCTCAAGCAGGGCCTGGAAGTCCTCGTGGGCGCCGCCCGGCTGGATCCGAGCGTTCGTTTCGTCCTGATGGGCGACGGCAGTCAGCGGTCGGCCCTGTCCGATCTCGCGGCGGACGTGCCGAATCTGGACATCATCCCCCCTGCCGCTGACGGCGAGTTCCCGGATATCCTCGCGGCTGCGGACGTTCTCGCGGTCACTCAGCACGCCGCCGTGCTGGACATGAGCGTCCCGTCGAAGCTGACCTCCTATTTCCAGACCGGTCGGCCCGTCGTCGCCTCCGTGGCGGCGGAGGGCGGTACCGCCCAGGAGGTGGAACGCTCGGGCGCGGGGGTCCTCGTACCGCCGGAGGACCCCGAGGCACTGCTGAAGGCCGTACGGGCCCTGGCCGAGGACCCTGAAGGCGCGGACGCACTGGGAGCGGCCGGACCCCGCCACGTGGCGGCGCATCTGAGCCGCGAAGCGGGCCTGGCCCGCATCGACGCATTGATGGACGAAGCACTTGGGGGACCCCGGCCGTGATCGAGACGAACCGCCCTGCAGCGGCACCGGCCGACGACGAACCCGATCTCCTCAGAGACCAGTTCCGGCAGCTCCTGCGCTACCGCAGGCTCATCGGCGGGGGCATCGCGATCGGTCTGCTGGGCGGCGTCTACCTCGGCATCTCCACGGCCGACACCTATGTCGCGACCGCCGACGTCGTCCTGCGCGCGCCCACCGACGACCCCTTCAACCCGAGCCTCGCCCCGGACAAGGCGATCAACATCGGCTCGGAGCGCCAGGTCGCGCTCAGCTCCTCCATAGCCAACGAGGCGGCGAAGAAGCTCGGCGTGGACGCGTCCGGCTTCGCCGCCCTGCGCAGCGGGCTGCAGGTCACCAACCCGCCGCAGACGATGGTGCTGCGCTTCACGTACACGGCGGACTCCCCCAAGGAGGCCGCCAAGCGCGCCAACACGATGGCCGAGGCGTACCTGCTGAAGCGGCAGGAGGCCCTCGACGCCACCCGCGACAAGATGGTCAAGGGGTACAAGGAGCAGCGCGACCCGATCGCCAAGCAGCTCGACGAGCTGTCGAAGGAGATCGCCCGGATGCCGGCCGGCGCGGGACGCGACGCCGCCAGCTCCTCCAAGACCGACCTGCAGAGCGAGGTCGGAGGCTACAACACCAAGATCACCAAGCTTGAGGCCCTGGACATGACCCCGGGCCGCGTCACCAGCGCGGCGACCGCGCCCACCGGCACCGACGGGCCCGGCATCCTCATGTCGCTCGCGCTCGGCGCGGCCGTGGGCCTCGCCCTCGGCCTGCTGGCCGCCTGGGTCCGCCTGGTCTTCGACCCGGCCCCGCGCTCCGAGGGCGACGTCGCCCGGTCGCTGCGCGCACCCGTGCTCGGCTACCTGCCCCGGGACCGGACGGGCGGCGGACCGCTGCTCGCCGCCGGTGAGGCCGACCCCCGGCTCGCCGAGGAGTACCGCTCGGTGGCCTTCCGCCTCGCCTACGACGCCCGCTTCGCCGACCGGCGGCGCCTGCTCGTCGTCGCCCCGCGCGGCAGCAGCGAGACCGCCGCGGCGGTGGCCGTGAACCTTGCCGCCTCCTTCGCGGAGACCGGCAAGGACGTCCTCCTGATCGAGGCCGACCTGCGCACCCCGGTGCTGGCCAGCCAGCTGCCGACGGACTCCGGCGGCCGGCCGCGCTGGAGCCAGACCCCGGGCAGCCCGGCCGGCGGCGGCCGGCACTCGGACACCGAGTGGCCCGACGGACGCCAGCTGGTCGTGGACGCCGGTGAGTCCGGAACCTTCGACCTGATCCCGGGCGAGCGGGCGCGCAACGTCCCGCGCTCGCTGACCTCGGCCCGCGCCACCCGGCTGATCTCCGAGGCCGACTCCCCCAACTCCACGGTCGTCGTGCTCGCGCCGCCCGTGCTCTCCTACGCCGACGCCCTGGCCCTCGTCGACCGCGTCGACGGCGTCCTGGTCGTCTGCGACCCGCGCGCCGTGCACCGCACCGACCTGTCCCGGATCCGCGAGCTGATCAGCGGCGCCGGGGGCACCGTCCTCGGCGCGGTGCTGCACGCGCCGCTGCCCGGCGAGAAGCGCGGCCGCACCAAGGACAAGGGCGGCCCGGCCCCCGTCGGCCCCGGCTCGGGTCCCGCGGCCGGAGCGAAGTCCGGCAAGCCCGCGCCGCAGCCCCAGCCGATCCCGTACGAAGTGGCCGAGCCCGAACAGCACATCCCCGGTGACGGCACCGACACCGTCGCGCTGCGCACCGTCCGCATGGGCCGCAGATGAGCCGACGCGGCCTCGCCGCCGTCGCGTCGGTCCTGGACCAGGCAGCGTCCAGCGCCACGAACATCCTCGTGCTGGTGCTCGCCGCCCGGCTGTCCTCGGCGTCCGGATTCGCCGACTTCTCGATGGTGTACGTGACCTTCAGCGTGCTCCTCGGGCTGAACATGGCCTATGTCGGCCAGAGTCTGGTGCTGGAGAAGGGGCAGGGGGTCCCCCCGGACGGAGTCCGGGGCAGGCTCGGCGCCGAGTGCCGCTCGGCCGTGGCCTTCACCGCCGCCGGGTCGGCCGCCGTGGGCGTCCTCGTCGCGGTGGTGGGCCTCGCACTCCCCGGGGCCACCGGGACGGCCTTCCTCGCGCTGGGCCTCGTACTGCCGCTGGTGCTCCTCCAGGACGGCCTGCGGTACTGCTTCTCCGCGCTGCGCGCCCCCGAGCGGGCGCTGGCCGCCGACGGGCTGCGGCTGGTGTGCGTGGTCGCGGCGCTGGCTGTGCAGCCGGACGGGGCCTCGGCGGGGCGGCTGGTGTCCGTCTGGGGGCTCTCCGCGTTGCCGGCGCTGGGCCTGGGGCTGTGGCTGCTGCGGCCGTACGTGCGCGGCAGCCGGGGCGGTCTCGCGGGACTACGGCCGTACCTGCGGCGGGGGCACCTCGGGCAGCGGTTCGTGATCGAGTTCGCGGTGGGCAACGGCTCCAGCCAGCTCGCCGTACTGGGTCTCGGCGTCTTCGCGACGCCGCTGGCCGTCGGCGCGCTGCGGGGTGCGACCACGCTGTTCGGGCCGCTGAACGTGCTGTTCAACTCCGCGAACGCCTTCGGGCCGCCGGTCCTCGGACGGCTCGGCGGCAAGCGGGCCACGGTCCGGGCCACGGCCGCGCTGGGACTCGCGCTCGCGGCGGTCGGCGCGGGCTGGGCCACGGCCCTGTACCTGCTGCCGGACCGGCTGGGCCGCCAACTGCTGGGCGACACCTGGGCGGGCGCGTCCGCGCTGCTGCCGGCCACGGGGGCGCAGTACGCCGTGATGGGGCTCGGCACGTGCGCGCTGCTGACCCTGCGGGTGCTCGCCCCGAAGGCCACGCTGTCGTTGCAGGTGGTCTTCTCGCTGCTGTCCGTGGGGCTGCTGCTCGGCGGGTACGCGGTGGGGGGTGTGGCGGGCGCAGCATGGGGCCTGGCGGCCGGCTCGGCGCTCAAGGCCGTGGCCGCCTGGTGGCGCGTCACCCGCCTCCCGGCCGCCACCGCCTCACGCGACGACGAACCCATGCCGGCCCCCGCCGCCTGACCCGCCGCGCGGGCGCACCGTGCGCCCGGTCGAGGCGCCGGAGACAGGTCTATCCGCCGGCCGGGCTGGTCCCCCGCAGCAGCGGGCCCCAGGGGATGTCGGCCAAGTCGCTGAGCCAGCAGCGTTGCGGCCAGCCGTCCTTGCCCGTCCACTCGCCGAGCAGGACCAGGGGCCGACGGGTGCCGGGCAGCTGTACCATCCCGCGGAGGTACATCTCGCCCTTGCGCCGCTGGTCGCTCCGCGGCAGCCGAGCGGAGATCTCCGCGCACAATTCACTCAGCATGCTGTCCGGCACCCGGTGCGTGAACGGTCGGTCGTGAACGAGGTTTTCATCTGCGCGTCTCCCCCTGCGTCGGCGAGCCCGCCGCCTTCCGCGGGCCACCTCCACCGTGCGTGCCGCCGCCGGTCCGTGCCCAGGTGCGCCCGCCACACACCTGCGTCACCGGATGCGCGACCGGCCACCCGAACGGCTCGCCGGCACCCGGACGGACACGGGGAATGGACCGGTGGCGAGGCCGGATCCGGCCCGGACCGTACGGCGGGCACCCGGAAAAGAGACCTCCGGGACCGCCCCGGCGCTCCCCCGGTGACCGCACCACCTCGTGCGGGCGCCCACCGGTGACCCCGTCACCGCCGCGGCACCGTGACCGGGGATATCGCCGTCGGGGGTGCGTGCGGCGCGGTGGGCCCGGACCCCGACCCGGGATCGGGTGCGGGGCGTCGCGGTGCGCTCAGCGCAAGGTCGTGGACCTGTCCGAGCGGTAGGTGGCGACCAGCGCCAGGCAGAGGGCCGCGATGGCCACCCGGCCCGAGGCCTGGAGCAGCGGCCCGCGCAGCAGGATGAACGAGTACCCCGCGACCAGCGGGACCACCACCGAGATCAGGCTCCCCGGGGGACTGCGCCGCGTGGCCCGCTTCGCGTAGCGCCGGTCGACGCGGGCCGCGGCGTACCCCATGCCCAGCAGCCCCGCCCCCATGCCCAGCGGCCCGAAGTCCAGCCACAACTCCGCCCAGATCGGGGAGGAGAGGTTGGTGTTGACCGTGCCCATCCACTGTCCGACCATCACGCCCGTGTCCCTCGGCTTGCCGGGCCACACCGCGCGCGGCACCGCGAAGAAGACCGATCCCGCGAGCTGGCGACCGTAGTAGTGGCCGGGGCCGGAGTTCGAGAAGGTGATGGTGTTCGCGAACATGCCGATCTGGTCGTAGTCCTTGAGGGCCATCGGCTCCAGGAAGGACGTGGTCTCGACCGGCCGGTAGTTCTTCTCGTCGTAGCGGAAGCGGTCCGCGAACGGGAAGATCAGGAGCGCGACGACCACCGCCATGGACAGCGCGACCCGGTACATCGCCGCGCTCACCGGGAAGACGGTGAACAGCAGCGCGAACATGACCGTCAGGAACCAGTACCGCGGGTTCGAGATCGGGTTGTTGACGATCAGATTGAGGCCGGCGAGCGCCGCCCACGTGAGGATGATCGACACCTTGCGGCGGGCGAACTTCGAGGTGATCAGCCAGCGGGTGTACAGGAGCAGCGCCAGCAGCGCCGGTACGGTGCCGAAGCCGCGCAGCAGGGCCTGGCCGGCCTGGCCGTCGCCGTTGGAGACGCCGGCCTCCTCGATGCCCGCGATGATCTCCTGGCGGCTGGAGAAGAAGACCGCCGGGCCGCCGAGCTTCATGATGAAGACGGCGCTGCACAGGAACGAAAGGATCGTCAGCAGCTGGAGGCGGCGCCGGTGCGCCATGACGGGCCTCGACTCCTTCTGGGAGCCGCCCGCGCGCCCGGCCGGCCGGTGCCGGGCCAGCAGCACGCCGACGTCGAAGGCCGTACAGCCCAGCAGCACGAGCCCGATCGCGACGGTCAGGTCGGTGCGCGGACCGACGACCGGCGTAGGAACCTGGCCGAGGACGGCCTGGGCGAGCGGGGCCACGCCCATGGCCATGTAGACGAAGAGCCAGAAGGAGCCCTGGAGCAGCTTGCGTCGGCTGGTGAGCACCATCGCGGAGAGCCGGGCGCCCGCGTACATGGTGAGCAGCAGTTGGAGCCAGAACGCCGCGTCGCGGACGCCGGCGCCCGTCTGCGCGGCGACGAACAGCGGCAGGAAGACGGTGAACCCGAGTGCGAGCGGGACGGACAGCGCACGCGAGAGCAGCGTGCGCGGGAGGGTGGCCCGGCCCCACAGGCTCTCGTCCTCGAAGGGGGACGGAGCGGGCGGCTTGGCGGGCGCCGCGGAGGGCTTGTGCATGTCCGTCGTCACTGTCGCCCCCACCCGATGTGCCTGGTCCGCGCGCAGTCTAGTCTGAGCGGGCCACGCCCGGGGAGGCGGCGGCCGGGGTCCCCGGACGGAGTCCGGGGGAGCAGATGGGGCGACAGTTGCGGGACCTTCCTTCCTTCACGCTGGCCGGGTACGACAAGGGGCGCGGGCTGCTGCCCCAGGCGCTCTGGTTCGCCGTCATGAACACGCTGTTCATGCGCTGGTTCTGTCCGGCCCGCCTGCGGGTGGCGCTCCTGCGTGCCTTCGGGGCGAAGATCGGTGAGGGTGTTCTGATCCGGCACCGGGTTCGGGTGCTGTGGCCGTGGAAGCTCGACGTCGGGGACCACACCTGGATAGGTGAGGGCGCCTGGCTGCTGAACCTGGAGCCGGTGACCATCGGGGCGAACGTGTGCGTCTCGCAGGAAGCCATGCTGTGCACCGGCTCGCACGACCACCGGGCCGCCGACTTCCGCTACCGCAATGCCCCGATCGTGGTCGAGGACGGTGCGTGGGTGGCCGTACGGGCGACCGTGCTCGCCGGGGTCACGGTGGGCCGCTGCGCGGTCGCCGGGGCGGGCGCCGTGGTCCACAAGGATCTGCCCGAGCTGACCCTGCAGACCCAGGACGGGCGGCGCCGCCCGGTGGAGGAACCCAAGTGAGAGTCCTGCACGCCGTCACCCTGCACTCCCCCTCGCACGCTTTCGGCGGTCCGGTCCGGGTCGCCCTGAACCTGACGAAGGGGCTGCTCGCCCGCGGTCACGAGGCCCGCCTCCTCGCGCTCGGCGAGGGCTTCGAGGAGTGGCCGACGTCCGTGGAGGGCGTTCCGGCGCGGCTGTTCCCGGCCCGCCGGCTGCTCCCCCTCGGCTTCAGCGGGATGACCTCGCCGACCCTGCTGGCCTCGGCCGGGCGCCTCGTGCGGGACGCCGATGTCGTCCACGTCCACCTGGCCCGTGACCTGGTGACGCTGCCGGTGGCCCTGGCGGCGCTGCGGGCGGGCAAGCCGCTGGTGCTGCAGACCCACGGCATGGTGGACCCGAGCGAGAAGCTGCTCGCCAAGGTGCTGGACGCGGTGGCGGTACGCCGGCTGCTGCGCGGCGCGGACGCGGTGCTGTACCTGACCCCGCACGAGCGGGAGGGGCTCGACGCGGTGGTCGGCGAGCCGCTGGAGCGGGCGGTGCGCCTGATCAACGGGACCCCGGCGCAGGCGGAGGGGCCACGGCCGGACGGTCCGCCGCGCATCCTGTACTCGGCGCGCCTGCAGGCCCGTAAGCGGCCGGTGGACTTCGTGGACGCGGCGCCGGCGGTCCTCGCGGCGCACCCGGACGCGCACTTCGTGGTCGCGGGCCCGGACGAGGGCGAGCTGGCCGCCGTACGGGCCCGGATCGGGACGCTGGGCCTCACCGACCGGTTCACCGTCCCGGGGGCCCTGTCCGGCACGGAGGTCCTGGCCGAGCTGCGCCGGGCCCACGTCTACGTGCTGCCGTCGGTGGACGAGCCGTTCCCCATGTCGGTGCTGGAAGCCCTCGCTGTGGGCGTCCCCTCGGTGGTGACCCACTCCAACGGGCTGGCCCGGGACGTCGCGCGGGCCGGTGCCGGACGCGCGGTCGATCCGGGGCCCGAGGGCGTCTCCGCGGCGGTCCTGGAGCTGCTGGATCCGGCGGTGGGCCACGGGGCCGCACGGGCGGCCCGGAAGCTGGCCGCCGAGGC
Source organism: Streptomyces sp. NPDC054840 (assembly GCF_053611065.1). NCBI lineage: Bacteria > Bacillati > Actinomycetota > Actinomycetes > Kitasatosporales > Streptomycetaceae > Streptomyces > Streptomyces sp. NPDC054840. The sequence goes on along the minus strand of NZ_JBSGZP010000211.1, from coordinate 543 downwards.
CTTCTCCATGGACGCGGTCCTGGACACCCTCCTGCCGGTCTACGAGGGCGCCCTGCGCGACCGCGCCGCCGGCGTCAGATGACGTCGCGACGCTCCTCCACCACCGGTATCGCCGCGCCGGCGGCCCGGCGGCGCTTGTAGATGCTGGTGTACACGGCGAGACCGATCCCGCCCACCGCCATCATGATCAGACCGACCAGGTCGAGGTTGACGCTCTCCATCTCCCAGTCGCTGGCGAAGGTGAGGATCGCACCCACCACGATCAGGACGATGCATCCGCCGATGCCCATGGGTCCGCCTTCCGCTGTCGGGACTGTGCCAGCGCGGGTACCCGGCTTCCGGGGACGAAAACGCCCCCGCCGGCCGGAAGTCCGTACAGCGGGGGCGTCGTTCCTGGACCAGGCCGTGTCCGCGAAGTCCCGCCTGCCCCGCGACGCCTGGCACCGCACTCGCCGCGTTGTCGGGCGCGCCCGAGTACGTCCGGTACGCGGGCGCCCCTCCGCCTTGCGATGTACGGCACCGGACGCCGCGGGGCCCGCCCTT
>NZ_JBSGZP010000210.1:0-10826 GCF_053611065.1 Streptomyces sp. NPDC054840 | reverse complement strand
GGCCCGGGGCCGGGGCCGGGGCCGCAGCCGAAAGTTCCGCGCCCCGGCGCCGGTGAAGGCGCAGACTCGCCCCATGGCGGACATGCGGGCATTCCGGGAAGCGGTCGGCGACTGGGCGGGCGGCGGTACCGGTGAGGCCGCGAGGGAGCTTGCCGCCCACCTGAACGTACGGACGGCGGTGCTGCTGGAAGGGCCCAGCGACCACGCGGCCGTCGAGGCGCTCGCCGAGCGGCGTGGCCGCGACCTCGCCGCCGAGGGCGTGTGCGTCGTCCCCATGGGCGGGGCGATGAGCGTGGCCCGCTACACCGGCCTCCTCGGCCCACCCGGTCTCGGCCTGCGCCTGACGGGCCTGAGCGACGAACGCGAACAGCCCTACTACGACCGCGCGCTGGAGCGGGCCGGGGCGCCGCAGCAGGGCTTCTTCGTCTGCGTGGCGGACCTGGAGGACGAACTCATCCGGTCCCTGGGCACCACGCGGATCGAGGACGTCCTGCGGGCCGAGGGCGACTTCCGGTCCTGGCAGACCTTCGTACGCCAGCCCGCCCAGCGCGACCGGTCCCGGCAGCAGCAGTTGCGTCGCTTCCTCGGCACGACGAAGGGCCGCAAGATCCGCTACGGCCGCCTCCTCGTGGAAGCCCTCGACCCCGAACAGGTACCGGCCCCGCTCGACGCCCTCCTCGCGAGCGTGTGAAACCCTGGTCCGGTCCCCCTCCCCCAGGAGGAGGCCCGGCAGGTGCTGCGGGTGGCGGCGACGCGCGTGCACGCCCCGAGCGCGGCACGGCAGCCGCCACCCCACGACCCGCACTCGTCAAGGCCTGCCCTTGGCGTCCCCTCGCGTCGAATCGCTCCACACCAGAGTGATCAAGATATGACGAACCGTCAACACCTCGTTAGAGGTACACGCGCGGTTCCCGGTGCTGGGGATGACATTCCGACGGGCCGTCCGAGGGCCGCTCGGACGCGCAATCAGAGATGGATTTCTCCGCACGGTCGACCTCGCACCAGATCCGTTTGCCCGCACCCTCGCGCTGCCAGCCCCAGCGGTCCGCCAGCCCGTCGACCAGCTCCAGGCCGCGCCCGCCCGTATCCTCCCCGCAGGCCTGTCGGCGGTTCGGTGCCCGGTCGCTCGCGTCGGCCACCTCGACCCGCACCCCCGGCCCCCCGAACAGCATCCGCAGCACGGCCGGACAGCCCGTGTGCACGACCGCGTTCGTGACCAGCTCGGAGATCAGCAGGATCAGCGTCTCGGCGAGCGGCTCGTCGTCCCCTATGCCCGACCCGGCCAACCGGGAACGTGCCCACCGGCGGGCCCGGCCGACCTCGGCGGGATCCGCTCCGACCTCCAGCTGAACCTGAAGCACCTGCACCGCTCACACCATCCGAACCGGCGGACACTTCGCCTCGCGACAGGACGGGATCACCGACTGTGACCCCCTTCCGTAGCAGCATGGTTGACGTACAGTCACCACAACAAGCGCTTCGGGCATATTCGTCCGCGAAGGAGTGGGCGTGGTGCATACTGTGCGACGCTCGCGCCGCTCAACCGCTCGCATTCGTGGGAGCGTACCGGAGCAGGCCCTCGCTTCCGGGCCGCAATGAGTCCGGCGAAGGACACAAACCGATATCAACTCTCTGTAATCGGACATGCGTCCCGCGCCGTCCTTCCCGCTCCCCTTCTTGTGCTCTCACGTCACAGTGAGCGACCTCGGCCGACTGCACCGCCGAACTGCACAGCCGGACTGCCCCCCGACTACACCGCCGCCCCCAGCAGCTCCGCCGCCAGCAGCTCCTCCGCCTCCCCCGCGGTCCGCCACTGCTCGGCCCGCACCCACGCCCGCTTCAGGTGCAGGTGCACGTCCGCCTCCCACGTGAAGCCCATCCCGCCGTGGACCTGGAGGCAGTCCCGGGCACCCAGTACCGCGGCCTCGTCGGCCAGGAGTTTCGCGGCCGCCACCTCTCCTGGATCCGACGTCACCGCCGCCGCGTAGACCGCCGTACGGGCCACCTCCGCCCGCACCAGCATCCGCGCGCACAGGTGCTTGACCGCCTGGAACGCCCCGATCGGCTGCCCGAACTGCTCGCGCTCCCCCGCGTAGCGCACCGCCAGCTCCACCGTCCGCAGCGCGCTGCCCAGCTGCAGCGCCGCCGTCAGCAGCGCCCCCTCCGCGCGGTACGGGGAACAATCCGCGTACGAGGCCACCCGGTGCAGCGGCGTCAGCGGGTCCGTCGAGCGGACCGGTGAGCCGGCGGGCACCCCGGGGGCGCTCAGTACCGCGTCCGCCTCCGCCAGGTACGAGACCAGGCCCGCGCCCAGGTCGCAGGCGGTCACCACCGCCCTGCCCTCCGCCGCCCCCGGGACCACCCCGGCGGCCAGGTGCGTGGCCACCAGCGGCCCCGGCAGCAGGGCCCGCCCGGCTTCCTCGAAGACGAGCACCGCCTCCGGCAGCCCCTGGCCCACACCCCCGTCCGACTCGGGCAGCCGCAGCGCGAAGAAGCCCGCCTCGCCCAGCTCCCGCCACAGCCCCCGGTCCACGCAGACCCCCGTGTCCACCGACGCCCGCAGCGCCTCGCGTCCGTACCGGCCCGCCAGCAGGTCCCGTACGCCCGCCCGCAGGTCCTTCTGGTCCTCGGTCGGCTGGAAGTCCATGCCCCTCACCGGCCCTTCGGAAGGCCGAGGATCCGCTCGGCGACGATGTTCCGCTGGATCTGCGAGGTGCCCGCCGCGATCGTGTACGAGAGGGACGAGAGCCGGTCCAGCACCCACTCCTCCTCCAGGTTCAGGGACTGGGCCCCGAGGACCTCGGCCGCCGTGTCATACAGCTCCTGGCGGGCGTGCGAGTAGGCGAGCTTGAAGACGGAACCACCGATGCCGGGGACCCCGCCCGCCGACCGCTCGGCCTCGCTCACGTTCCACTGGGTGAGCCGCCACAGCGCGCCGAACTCCCCGTACAGCCGCCCCAGCCTGCGCCGCAGCACCGGGTCGTCCCACCGGCCGTTCGCCTTCGCCGTACGGGCCAGCCCGCCCAGGGTGCGGCGGCAGGCGACGACCTCGCCGACGAAGGCGGTGCCCCGCTCGAAGGACAGCGTGACCATGGTGACCCGCCAGCCGTCGTGCTCCGCCCCGACCCGGTTCGCGACCGGGACCCGTACCTCGTCGAGGAACACCTCCGCGAACTCCGTCGACCCGGCGAGCGTGCGCAGCGGCCGTACGGTGACCCCCGGCGCGTCCATCGGCATGGCCAGCCAGGAGATCCCCCGGTGCTTCGCCGCCCCCGGATCGGTCCGCACCAACAGCTCGCACCAGTCGGCGACCTGCGCGTGGGAGGTCCAGATCTTCGACCCGCTGATCACGTACTCGTCGCCCTCGCGGACCGCCCGCGTACGCAGGGAGGCCAGGTCGGAGCCCGCGTCCGGCTCGCTGAACCCCTGGCACCACACCTCGTCGCCGCGCAGGACGGGCGGCAGCCAGCGCGCCCGCTGCTGCGCCGTGCCCTCGGCGGCGATCGTGGGGCCGGCGTGCAGCAGCCCGACGAAGTTCGCGCCGACGTAGGGGGCTCCGGCGCGCTCCGTCTCCTCCAGGAAGATCAGGTGCTGGGTCGGGGTGGCCCCGCGGCCGCCGGCGTCCACCGGCCAGTGCAGGCCCGCGTACCCGGCCTCGTACAGCCTGCGCTGCCAGCCGAGGTCGTAGGCGCGCCGGCCCGGCCAGTCGTCGGGGGACGGCTTGGCCGGCAGCTCGGGAAGCACCTTGGCGAGCCATGCGCGCAGCCGCGCCCGGAAGTCCTGCTCCTCCTCGGTATAGGTCAGGTCCATCAGCGGCGGCTCCTGTCCAGGTCGAGGCCGAGCATGCGGATGGCGTTGCCGCGCATCAGCTTGTAGATCGTCTCGTCGTCCAGGCCCTTCACGTGGTCGAGGGCGACCTCCTTGGTGTGCGGGAAGGTCGAGTCCACGTGCGGGTAGTCGGTCTCGAAGGTCGCGTTGTCGCGCCCGACCACGTCCAGCGAGGCGATCCCGTGCTTGTCGCGGAAGAAGCAGCAGAACATCTGCCGGTAGTAGTACGTCGACGGCGGCTCGGGGATCAGGTCGCGGACCCCGCCCCAGGCGCGGTGCTCCTCCCAGACGTCGTCGGCGCGTTCCAGGGCGTAGGGGATCCAGCCCATCTGGCCCTCGCTGTAGGCGAGCTTGAGCGTCGGGAACTTCACGAGCACCCCGCTGAAGAGGAAGTCCATCATCGAGGCCATCGCATTGTTGAAGCTGAGCGAGGCCTGGACGGCGGGGGGTGCGTCGGGGGAGGCGGCGGGCATCTGGGAACTGGATCCGATGTGCATGTTGACCACCGTGCCGGTCTCCTGGCAGACGGCGAAGAAGGGGTCCCAGTAGCCGGAGTGGATGGACGGCAGGCCCAGGTGGGTGGGGATCTCGGAGAAGGTGACGGCCTTCACCCCGCGGGCGGCGTTGCGCCGGATCTCCGCCACCGCCAGGTCGATGTCCCACAGCGGGATGATGCACAGCGGGATCAGCCGGCCGCCGCTGTCGCCGCACCACTCCTCGACCATCCAGTCGTTGTAGGCGCGCACGCAGGCGAGGGCGACCTCCTTGTCATGGGCCTCGGCGAAGGTCTGGCCGCAGAAGCGCGGGAAGGTCGGGAAGCACAGCGACGCCTCGACATGGTTGAGGTCCATGTCGGCGAGGCGCGCCGTGGGGTCCCAGCAGCCGCGGCGCATCTCCTCGCGGGTGATGCCCTCCAGGGTCATGTCGTCGCGGTCGAAGCCGACGGCGGCGATGTTGCGCTTGTACGGGAACTTCAGGTCCTCGTAGATCCACCAGTCGGTCGGCGGGCCGTCGGGGTCCATGGTGATGACGTACTTGCCGCCGGTGTAGGCGAGCTCGCCGATGCCGGCGGTGAGCGCCTTGGGGCCGCGGTCGCGGTATCGGGCGGGCAGCCAGACGTCGAACAGGTGCGCTGGCTCGATCACGTGGTCGTCGACGCTGATGATCCGAGGCAGTTCCATGGTCTCCCCAATTCACCGATCTGATGGATCGTCAGAAACAAGCTAGCCCCGCCACCCCTGGACCGACAAGCGTCGGCGCTCTACGCTCTGCGCTTGATCTGACTATCCGTCAGGTACGCCACCCATGGGGAGGTCCGGGATGACGGCGACGGGCACCGCGACAGAAGCGACGGAACTGAGCCGGTCCGCGACCCTGTGGGAGCTGATCGCCCGCCGGGCCGCCCTGACCCCGGACACCACCGTCCTGATCGAGGCCGCCGAGGCCCCGGCCGAGGACCGGGCCGGGTCCCGAACCGAGGCCCCGGCCGAGGACCGGGCCGGGTCCCGAACCGAGGACCGGGCCGAGGACCGGGTCTACGACCCTGCCGCCGACATCGCCGAGGGCCCGGCCGAGGACCCCGCCGCCGGCCGCCGGCTCACCTTCGGGGAGCTGCGCGACCGCTCCGAACGCGTCGCCGCGGGCCTGTACGCCATGGGCGTCCGCCCCGGCACCGTCGTCGCCTGGCAGCTCCCCACCCGCATCGAGACCGTGCTGCTCTCGGTCGCCCTCGCCCGCATGGGCGCCGTCCAGACCCCCGTCATCCCCTTCTACCGGGACCGGGAGGTCGGCTTCGCGCTCCGCGAGTCCAAGGCCGAGTTCTTCGCCGTCCCCGGGGTCTGGCGGGGGTACGACTACCCGGCGATGGCCCGGCGGCTCGGCGCGCGCGGCGTCTTCGAGGCCTACGATTCCCTCCCGGACGGCGACCCCGCCGTGCTCCCCCCGCCGCCCGCCTCCGGCACGGACGTCCGCTGGATCTACTGGACCTCCGGCACCACCTCCGACCCCAAGGGCGTCCTGCACACCGACCGCTCCCTGATCGCGGGCGGCTCCTGCCTCGCCCACGCCCTGCGCCTGCGCCCGTCCGACGTCGGCTCCATGGCCTTCCCGTACGCGCACATAGGCGGCCCGGACTACCTGGTGATGCTGCTCCTGTACGGCTTCCCCGCCGTCCTCTTCGAGAAGTTCGCGATGCCGGTCGCCCTGGACGGCTACCGACGCCACGGCGTCACGGTGGCCGGCGGATCGACCGCCTTCTACTCCATGTTCCTGACCGAGCAGCGCAAGACCCCGGACGTCCCGCTCATCCCCACCCTCCGTCTCCTGGCGGGCGGCGGCGCCCCCAAACCACCGGAGATCTACCACGCCGTCGTGCGCGAGATGGGCTGCCAGCTGACCCACGGCTACGGCATGACCGAGGTCCCGATGATCACCATGGGCGCCCCGGACGACACCCCCGAACACCTGGCCACCACCGAAGGCCGCCCCCCGGCGGGCATGTCCATCCGCATCACCACCCCGGACGGCACCCCGCTCCCCCCGGACACGGACGGAGAGGTCCGGCTCCGGGGCGAGGCGGTCTGTCAGGGCTACCTGAACCGGGACCAGTCGACGGAGGTCTTCGACCCCGACGGCTACCTGATCACGGGCGACCTGGGCCACCTGACGGAGGACGGCTACCTGGTCCTCACCGGACGCAGCAAGGACGTCATCATCCGCAAGGGCGAGAACATCTCCGCGAAGGAGATCGAGGACCTCCTCCACCGGCTCCCGGGCGTGGCCGACGTAGCGGTCATCGGCCTCCCGGACCCGGCCCGCGGCGAACGCGTCTGCGCGGTGGTGGAACAACCTCCGGGCGCCGCCCCCTTGACCCTCCCCCAGCTGACAGCCCACCTCCGCGCGCAGGGCCTGGCGACCCACAAGCTCCCGGAGCAACTGGAACTCCTGGAGGCCCTCCCCCGCAACGAGGCCCTGCGCAAGGTCCTGAAGTACAAACTCCGCGAGCGCTACGCCTGAGGGCTCACACGCGGACGGATCGCCCCATACACACCAGCCACGGCACCTCCGGCGAAGGCTGCACCGCCACCGAGCCGGCCATGGTGACACTCGCGGCCGTGGCGGTCATCGGCGCGCTGCTGGGCACCAAGTTGCCGGGGCGCAGCGCGACGCCTTGAGCATGGGCGTACGCATCCGGCCCCCGCAGGCGGAACGCACGATTGCCGTGCCCGGCCGAAGCCGGGCACGGCAATCATTTCTTCGCTCGGGGGGAACTGGCTCACGGCTCCAGCACGTCGCCGGGGGTCGGCGTGTCGCGCTGTTCCCACTGGCCGCAGGAATCGATCACCGGACCCGTGCGCTCGCAGATAATGGTGTGCACGGTCCCGGCCGTGGTGATCACGTCGACGACGATTTCACTGCCATCCGCCTCGCCGAGGGGGCCGACGTCGATGGACGTCCCGCAGGGATTCACGGGTTCGTCGCCGCCCTGATCGGAGATGTCGAACCAGTCGATTGCCGACAGGGCAGCCTGCTCGTCTCCGACGTAGACGGATCCGTCGCTGACCGCCGAGTAGAAGGCCATTCCGCCGCCGGCCGCTTCCTGGCGAACGGTGTCGATTTCGAAGCACCCGTCCACCCCAGGCGGGGGGTTGGGCCTGTCATGGTCCTTGTCCTTGTCCCTGTCCGTGCCGGTGGCGGAGTCCGCCGAGGGGAGGGAGAACGCGACGGCCGACGTGGGCTCGGCATTCAGGCCCTGCGCCGCCGCCGGTGCGACGCTCATCGCGCTCACCAGGGAGACGGCGGCCAGCGAGGTGAGGCCGCCGGCTACCAGCCGTGTGGACCACCACGAACGCCGCACCGGTGACGATACGTTCCTGCCTTCAGGACGCATTCAATGCTCCTTATCGATTCCGCCCGGGAATTCTCCCGGAAGTTCCTCCATCCTTTGTGGTCGATCGACAATTCCCAGGTCGACCCACCGCAATTCCCTGACCGATCATTCGATTAGCCCAATAATCACCGTCGGGTGCTGCCGACTGTTGCGGCGGGTGCTGTCCACAACCAGCCCCGGACGGCCACCGGACGCTGAGACGTGCGAAGCGCATAGCGATCTGACACGCTTCGCCCGACCCCGCCCAGCAAGCCATCAGCCGCCACCCCGCCTCCGAGGGGGGCGGTGGGCAACCACCGCATCAGTGCCGTGGTGCCAAGGGGGTGACGGCCCCGCCCGCGTGGGTTCCGTACGCAGAGGGCGAGAGCCCCGCCCGCCGGAGCCCCCTACAGCCGGCTCAGCGACGCCGCCGCGAACAGCAACGTCCCGGATGGCCTCGCGGTCGCCGTGCTGGCCCACCGCCGCCTCCTCCGGGGAGATGTGCCCGGCGGCCAGCTGGCAGAACTCGATGCCGTCCAGGGCGATCTCCGCCACCGTGCGTTCCGGCGACGGCTTCGCTCCCGGAGAGTCCAGCGCGATGTCCCAGCCTCCGCCGCCCGAGCCCTCGATCTCCAGGTGCAGGGTCCGTCCGGGCGCGCCCGCCGCGACCAGGCCCCGCGCCGGGGCGGCCAGACCCGCGCGCCTTCGCTGCGCCAGCGCGCCCGGCAGGAGCCGCGCCGCCAGGTCGATCATCCCGTGCAGGTGCGGCCCGGACGGCGGCTCGTACGGGTAGTCCACGGCCTCCGCGATGTCCCAGGCGTGCACCCAGCACTCGAAGGCGCGTTCCAGGAACGCGTCGCCGAGCGGCAGTGCGAAGCCGCCGTAGTCCACGGCCAGCTCGGCGACTCCGCGGCCGGCGAAGGAGACCGTACGGACCAGCGTGTGGCCCTGTTCCCGCCACGGGTCGCGGACCTGCCGCGTGACCGGGTACCCCGACGCCGCCCAGAAGTGCTCCGTCCGCACGGTCGGACCGCCCTTCGGCGCGTCCGGACCCAGCGGGTCGTCGAGCCCGAGCGCCGAGGCGATCAGCCCGTCGACCGTCAGCAGATGGCCGATCACCCCCGCCACCGTGGTCCGTTGCGACCGGCGCCGCTCCTCCTCGAACCACTTGAGGCGTACCGGGGTGTGCCACTCGGAGTCCCCGAAGTCCTGCAGCAGCGCGTCGAGCCGCGCGGTCTCGGTGTCGTACGGACTCGCCCACACCGGCACCGGAATGCGGGCCGGACGCTTGCCCAGGCAGTCCTCCAGGACCCGCGAGCGCAGCAGCGGTTTCAGGTCGAGGTTCTCCTCCGGGTGCAGCAGCCCCACCGCGTCGCGAAGTCGCAGGGCCTCCTCCGCGCAGGGCGCGCACTCGGTGAGGTGGTCCTCCACCGCCTGGGTCTCCTCGGCAGAGCAGGCCGCCAGTGCCCACGCGCCGAGCAGGGACTTCAGCACGGCGTGGGACGGCGGCGGCGGCGCGACCGGCGGCACCTCGGCCGGAACCGCCGTCATCGGCGGCATCGGCGGCAACGACCGCGGCGCGTAACCCGGGTCGAGGTCGTCGGCGGCCCCGCGCGGACCCGGTATCCGCGCCTGCCCGCCAAGACGCTCGTATCCGTCATCGGGCGACTGGGGAGGGCCGTTCATCGAGGCGTTCCATATCCGGACCGGGCGGTTTCCTCCTGCGGGAGGGCGTTGGCGGTCGACAGCAACTGCAGTCCGAGCCGCAGCCTGCGCCGCGCCTCGTCCTCACTGATCTGCAGGTCGGCGGCGGCCTGCCGGTAGTCGCGCCGCTTGAAGTACGCGAGTTCCAGGGCGGCGCGCAGGGGCGCGGGCATCGAGGTGACGATGTAGTCGGCGCGGGCGGCCGCGTTGGCGCTGCGCACCTTCTGTTCCAGCTCCTCGCGGGAGCCCCGGCCCAGTTCGGCCTGGCGCAGCCGGGCCACCGCCTGGCCCTGGGCGATCCGGGCGACCCAGGAGCGCATGGAGCCCTGCTTGGGGTCATAGGCGTCCGGGTTCTCCCAGATGTAGCCGAAGACCTCTCGGGTGATCCGGTCCGCCGCCTTCTCGTCGCCCAGCACCCGGTGCGCCAGACTGTGCACGAGCGAGGCGAAGCGGTCGTACAGCTCCCCGAGCGCGGCGGCCTCGCCACGGGCGAGTCGCTGCTGCATGCGGCGGTCCCAGCGCGGTGGTGCGTCCTTCGGCATGAATGCCCCCAGCCGTGTGTCGACGCATCGAATGTAGTGGGCACACGGCCGATCGCGCCTGTTTTGGAAGAACCTCACCCTGGAAGTGCGCCCTGCGTGATAGAGCCGTGGCAGGGCGTGAACGGTGGTAAGGGTGACGGCACATGGGGACAGGTGTACGCGCCCCACCGCGCTCCCCGTGCGCGGGTTCGATGCGGCCGTCTCCTTGACCACTTCGCTTAACGCACAGGCCACGTAGGCCTTACGCTCCTGCCTTGTCTTGATCTGTACCCCACTGCACACGTGAAGGCGGAACGCCGAATATGGACAGCGCAGAATACGAGCGCAAGATCGCCGCCCGATTCGCCACCTTCGACCAGGACGGGTCCGGCTATATCGACCGGGAGGACTTCAGCGCGGCCGCGAAGGCCGTCCTGGCCGAATTCGGTACCACCGCCCGGTCGGACAAGGGCCAGGCCGTCTTCGCGGGCGCCGAGGCCTTCTGGCAGGGCATGGCCGGCATCGCGGACGTCGACGGGGACCAGCGGGTGTCCCGCGAGGAGTTCATCACCGGGGCCGCGAAGCGGCTGCGCGACAACCCCGAGCGGTTCGCCGAGATCGCCCGGCCGTTCCTGCGGGCGGTGATCGCGGTGGCGGACGAGGACGGCGGCGGCGGCGCGACCCCACCGAACGCGGCCCGGGTCCTGCGCGTCCTGGGCACCGCGCCGGAGCTGGCCGCCCAGGTGGCGGCCGCCCTGGACGCGGACAGCGACGGCCGCATCTCGGAGGACGAGATCCTGGCGGCCTTCGCGGGCTACTGCGGCGTGGAAGCCCCCGACGCGTAACGCCTGCGGCGCGCCCGGCACGTCCTGCCTCGCCGGCGCGTGCGGCGCGGGGTCCGGGGC
>NZ_JBSGZP010000209.1:0-10844 GCF_053611065.1 Streptomyces sp. NPDC054840 | reverse complement strand
GGGGGGGGGGGGGCGGGGGGCCGGGGGGGGGGGGGGGGGGGGGGCGGGGCCCGGGGGGGGGGGGGGGGGGGGGGGCGGGGGGGATTCGGGTGGTCGGGTCGCCCTGGGCCGCGTTCAGCTGGGGCTGGGTGAGGAAGACGGCTTCGCGCAGGTCCGCGCCGCGGAGGTCGGTGTCGCGGAGGTCCGCGCCGATCAGGTCGGCCGTGCGGAGGTCGGCGCGGGTGAGGTCGGCGGCGATCAGGTAGGCGCCCCGGAGGTTCGCGCCGCGGAGGTCGGCTCCGGAGAGGCGGGCGCCCATCAGGTCGGCGCCGCGGTGGTTCTTCTTGCGGCCCGGGATCTTCGCCCGTACGAGTTCGCTGGCTTTCAGGAGCAGGGTGTTGATCTGTTGCCGGAGCGCGCCGACGTCCAGGTCGGCCAGGGCCTGCGCGTCGGCGCGGGTCCATTCCTCGGTCTCCGCCAGGGCTCGGCGCAGGTCTGGGTGGACCGGGGCGGCTGCCGGGAGGGTCAGGGCCTCGCTGACGTAGAAGAGCAGCTCGTGCAGTTGCCGCAGGACGGGGAAGACCTCGAACATCTGGCGGGCCGTGCCGGGGTGGGTGCGCCAGTCGCGGCCGCCGAAGGTGACCTGGGAGGCCTGCTGTCCCGCGCCGAAGCAGTCGAAGACGGTGCAGCCCTGGAAGCCCTTGTCGCGCAGCCCGGTGTGGATGCCGCAGCGGAAGTCCTGCCGGAGGTTGCCGCAGGGGGTACCGGCGGGCTTGTTCACGGCGAAGTCGTTGGACTTGGCGAAGGGCAGGGCCACGCAGCAGAGCGCGAAGCAGTTCGCGCAGTCGGCCTGCAGGACCGGCAGGGGGGCAGGGGCGGGGGCGGGGGCGGCGGGGTTACTCGGCACGTCGTCCATTGTCGCGCGTCGGGCTGGTGTCCTCGGATGTCCCGAATCCGGAGGCGCTTGATCCACGGGGCGATGGCGGTGAGCATCCCGGTATGACAGAAGTGATCGCAGTCGCCGTCATCACCCTCCTCGCCGTGATCAGTCCTGGCGCCGATTTCGCCATGGTGGTCCGTAACAGCTATCTCTACGGGCGTCCCACCGGGTTGTTCGCCGCGGCCGGTGTCGCGGCCGGTGTGCTGGTCCACGTCTCCTACACGATGCTCGGGGTGGGTCTGCTGATCGCCTCCTCCACCGCGCTGTTCACCGTGATCAAGCTGGCGGGTGCGGCCTATCTGGTGTGGATCGGGATACGTACCTTCCGGGCGCGGGCCGAACTGACCGTGGACCTGGAGTCGAAGCCCCAGCTGACCCGGCTGGGGGCGATGCGGTCGGGCTTCCTGACCAATGTGCTCAATCCGAAGACGACGCTGTTCGTGGTGTCGACCTTCACCCAGGTGGTGAACCCGCAGACGCCGGTGTGGCAGCAGGTGGGCTACGGGCTGTTCATGTCGGCGGCGCACCTGGGCTGGTTCGGGGCGGTGGCGCTGTTCTTCTCCGTCTCGCGGCTGCGCGACCGGATGCTGAAGGCGCAGAAGGCGCTGAACCGGGCCATCGGGTCGGTGCTGGTGGGGCTGGGGGTGGGGCTGGGGTTCGCCCGCTGAGCCGGGAGCAGGGTCTGGTGGCCGGGGTTACCTGTCGGTAGCGTGGCTGGTATGGGTGCTGCCGAGGGGTACGAGGGATTCTTCGAGAGGGTCGACGCCGGGCGGTTCCTGGCCACCGAGTACACGAGGGGGCCGTGGGACCCGGGGTCGCAGCACGCGGGGCCGCCGGCCGCGCTGCTCGGGCGGGCCGTCGAGGAGCGGCCGGGTGCGCGTACGGACATGCGGATCGCCCGGATCACGTACGAGATCCTGCGCCCGGTGCCGATCGGCGAGCTGGAGATCACCACCGGTGTGCTGCGGGCGGGGCGGGGGACCGAGGTGGTCGAGGCGGCCCTCGCGCCGGCGGGCGGTGCGCCCGTGATGCTGGCGCGGGCCCTGCGGATCAGGGTCGCGGAGGAAGCTGTGCCCGCGGTGGTTCCCGGGCCGCAGCTGCCGTCGCCCGGGGAGGTGGAGGTGACGCCGTTCTTCCCGGTGCCGTGGGAGACCGGTTACCACTCGGCCATGGAGACCCGGTTCACCGAGGGCGCCTTCGTCGAACTGGGGCCCGGCACCTGCTGGATGCGGATGAAGGTGCCGCTCGTCGCAGGGGAGGAGCCCAGGCCGCTGGACCGGGTGCTGATCGCCGCCGACTCGGGGAACGGGATCAGCTCGGTGATGGACTTCGGGCGGTACGTGTTCATCAACGGCGACCTGACCGTGCACCTGCACCGCCATCCGGTGGGCGAGTGGGCTTGCGTGGAGGCCCGTACGAGTGTGGACGCGGCCGGGATCGGGCTCGCGGACGCGCTGCTGCACGACGAGAAGGGGCCCATCGGGCGGAGTGCGCAGAGTCTGTTCGTGGCGCCGCGGTAGGTGCTGCCCGGACAACCCAACCCCCTTGTAGGGGGCGGGGCATGAGTGTGGCAGGCTCGTGCGGATGGAGGCCCTGAGAGACACTGACCCCGCGTATATCGGGGCGCAGGCACTGCTGGCCCGGCTCGGCGCCGGTGGCATGGGGCAGGTGTACCTCGGGCGGTCGCCGGGTGGCCGTCTGGTCGCCATCAAGGTGATCAAGGAAGAGATCACCGGGCATCCGGAGGCCCTCGCGCGGTTCCGCCGGGAGGCGGAGACGGTACGCGCGGTGCGCTCCGCGTACACGGCGAACCTGATCGACGCGTCGCTGGCGGCGCCGCCCTACTGGCTCGCGACCGAATACGTGGCCGGGCCCACCCTGAGCCATGCGGTGCGCGCGTACGGCGCCCTGCCCGCAGCCGCGTGCCGCAGGCTGTTCGCCGCACTGGCGGAGGGTCTGGCCAGCGTGCACGCGTACGGGGTCACGCACCGGGACCTCAAGCCGCCGAACGTGATCCTGGGTGTGCAGGGGCCGCAGCTCATCGACTTCGGCATCGCCAAGGGCGTGGCCGAGACGGCTCTGACGCAGGCCGGCACAGCCCCGGGCACTCCTGGCTACACGGCTCCCGAGGTGTTGCTGCGGGGCGAGGTGGCGGACGCCGCTGACGTTTTCGCGCTGGGCGCCACGATCGCCTACGCGGCGACGGGCCGGGCGCCGTACGGGACGGGGGAGCCGGTCGGCGTCAACTTCCGTGCGGTTCACGGTGAGATCGACGTCGAGGGCGTGGAGCCGGACCTGGCCGCGCTCATCAAGGCCTGCGTGGCGACGGAGCCGGGGGACCGGCCCGTCCTCACCGAGATCATCCGGCGTTGCGCGGTGGACTCGGCCTTGGTCGACGATCCGGTGTACGCGGCGCTGACGGCGACTGCGGGCGGGGCCGCACAGGTGCCGGGCCTGCCGTCCACGATCGGTCCCGGGCTGCCGGTCGCCTCGGGCTACGTGCCGACGTACGTCCCCGTCGCCCAGAGCCGGCAAGAGGTGCAGGGGCAGGCACAGGCACAGGCACAGGCACGGGGGCAGGGGCAGAGTCAGGTTCCGGACACCGGCCGGTGGCGTCTGCGTCGCTGGGCGCCGGCGGCCGTCAGCGGTCTGGTGGTGGGCGGCCTCGTCACGGGCGGGTACCTGTTCCTCCAGGGGAAGGACGGCAAGGACGGCAAGGCCCAGGGAGCGCCGCGGGCAGGCGGCACGCAAAGCGGCCCGACCACACCCGGTGGGCCTGCTTCGAGCCCTTCTGCTTCCTCCCGTGGCGACGCCGGCGGGCCGGGAGTCGTGCCCGACCACATCGAGCCGAACAAGGTGTCGCGGGACCTGTGGACCGCCGGCGGTCCGGGCGGCGGGGGCTGCAGCCTGCCCGCGGAGGAGCGGGCGGAGTTCCTGGTGGGCTCCGTCGTCGACGCCGACAACCCGAACGCGGAGACGATCACGGGCAAGGTCAAGATCCGTGTCTACCTGAAGCCGTACAACACGGAACAGGGCGCTTACGTCGTCTCCGTCGGGGTCAAGGCTCCGCACGAGATCGACGAGAGTACGCAGCGTCCGTACGAGTTCGTCAAGGACTACAACCACGGCATCGGCTACACCAGCAAGCCCGTCGATCTCAAGGACAAGGCCACCGGCGGGGAGGTGGAGCTCACGTATCCGGACGACTTCGCCACGCAGCTCGTGGACAACCAGGGGACCACGAAGAAGTTTCCGGCGATCCCGCTCACCAACGATCCCGGTGACTGGACCGTGCTGGTCTACCGGGTCAGGGGGGTCAAGGAATACAGCAGTGTCTATTGCACCGGCTTTCCGGTGAAATAGTGCCAGGTCTGGCCGGTGAATCCCCTGTCAGGTGACGTTCCATGAGGCAGTGTTGACGAGTGCGCAAGTTCTGGATGGCAAGCGGGCTCGGGATCGGTGTGTGCCTGACCTTCGTCGCGCTGCTGGTCGTCGGCACGTACTCGGCGGCGGCGGGGATGGCGAACAGTGGCAGGCAGGGTGCCGTCGGACTGGTCAAGGGGTCGGTTCCGGCGATCTATCAGCCGCTCGTGGAGAAGTGGGGAAACCTTTGCCCCGCCCTCAACCCGGCCCTGCTGGCAGCCCAGCTCTACACGGAGAGCGGCTGGAAGCCCGACGTGGTGAGCCACGCCGACGCGCGCGGCATCGCCCAGTTCATCCCCGGTACCTGGGCCACGTACGGCATCGACGGCGACGGTGACGGCGATCGTGACATCTGGGACCCCAAGGACGCCATTCCCTCGGCGGCCTCGTACGACTGCCAACTCGCCAAGGACGTCGCCCAAGTACCGGGGGATCGGTCCGACAATATGCTCGCCGCCTACAACGCCGGTCCTTATCGCGTGATCAAGGCCGGGGGCGTGCCTCCGATCAGCGAGACGCAGGGCTATGTGAAGTCCATCCGGGCCCTGGAGAAGAGCTTCGCACGGCCCGTCGGGCGGGTGGCGCCCTCGCAGCAGGCCGCCGGGGCGATCTACTTCGCGCAGAAGCAGCTCGGGACGCCGTATCTGTGGGGTGGCAACGGGACGCCCGATCAGGACGGGCGGTTCGACTGTTCCGGGTTGACCAAGGCCGCGTACGAGACGGTGGGGATCACGTTGCCGCGTGTGGCGAACGATCAGTACAACGCCGGGCCGCATCCTTCGCGCGATCAACTCCTGCCCGGTGACCTCGTCTTCTTCTCCGATGATCTGACGAATTCTCGGGAGATCCGGCACGTCGGTCTCTACGTGGGCGGCGGGTACATGATCAACGCCCCTTACACCGGCGCCGTGATCCGGTTCGACAAGATCGACACTCCCGACTACTTCGGCGCGACGCGTGTGACCAAGGACGGCGCGGAGGCCCTTCCGGAGCGGTCCGCCGCCGGTCGGACGGCATAGCAACTCTCCGTGAAGCAAAGGCCCTGAGCTGCGATGATGAGTCACTCTTCGATAACGTTGGAGTGATCATTCCGTGGAGAATGGAACGTAGGAGCCAGAACGGGCGTTCCATGGGCGGGGGGATTGATCAAGTGGGGGTGGAGGGGCGCACACAGGGGTGCGTTCCGCAGGGGAAACCACGGCAAGGGCAAGGGGCCGCATCACCATGGCTGGACTCACAACAGGTGGGCCGAACGTGGATGTCAGCCTGCTGTACGAGATCAACGGAGCGGCCCGGCATGCTCCGGCGTGGCTGGACCGGGCCGTGAGCCTGGCCGGGGAGTACGGGATCCTGCTGGCCCTGGTGTTCCTGGTGCTGTGGTGCTGGCGCGGTGCCCGCCGGCAGGACGAGGCCACCGCCGTCGAGTCCATCGCCGCGCTCGTCTGGGCCCCCCTGGCCGCCGGGCTGGCGCTGCTCGTGAATGTGCCGCTGCGTGAATTCGTCGGGCGGCAGCGGCCGTTCCGCCAGCACGAGGGCCTACACGTGCTCGATCCCGGCTTCGCCCGGGGACTCGGGCACACCGAGTTCTCCTTCGTCAGCGGCCACACGACCCTCGCGATGGCCCTGGGTGTAGGCCTGTTCGTGGCGAACCGGAAGTTCGGCCTCCTGGGGATCGGGCTGGCGTTCGCCGAGGGTCTGTGCCGGGTCTACATGGGCATCCACTACCCGACCGACGTCATCGGCGGGCTCGCGCTCGGCACCGCCGTGGTGCTCGTGCTCGCGCCGCTCGCGATGGCGGCGTTGACCCCGCTGGTGCGGGCGGTGGCCCGCTCCCGGTGCGGTGGCCGGCTCGTACGGGCCAAGCACCCCGCGCTACCGCGGCCGGTCGGCCTCCCGCAGGCACAGACCCCGCCCGCCCACGAGAGCGACCTCGCCGCCTGACACCGGTGGCGGGGCGGGGCAGCCGGGATCAGGTCTGCGCGTACGTGTTCCATACGGCGAGCAGCACGGCCGCGAGCAGGCACAGCACCGCGGCGCCGAAGCACACCCGCACCGCCTTCGGCCGGGAACGGCGTCTCAAGGATCACCGCCGTCGCAGTCGCGGCGGACCCGGGAGCGCAGCAACCAGCCGGTCGCCGCGGCCGCGGCCGCGGTGAGCCCGATGGCCAGGACGACGTCGGCCGGGCTGTCCGCCGAGCCCACGGGTGCGGCCCAGGCGGCGGCGGCCGGGGCGGCGGCGGCCGGGGCGGACACGATGAGCAGGGCCCGGAGGAAGACCGGGAGAAGGGTCGCGAGGCGGGCTGCGGAACCTGGCATGACTCAAGGGCATCCGCTGCGGCGCGGCCCGGCCAGCCGGGCCGTCCGAACGGGCTAGGTGTATTGCCCTGTGAGGTTGGGGACGCGGCGTCCGGTGCCGTGCCCGGCAAGGCGGAGGGGCTCCCGTGCACTTGACGTAGTCGGGCGCCCCGGCAACGCGGCCGGGCGCGGCGCCGGGCGTCGCGGGCCCGTGGACAGGGCCTACGCGACCGCGTGCCGGGCGGCGTCCTTGCGGGCCAGGTCGCGGGAGCGGCGGGCCGGACCGCGCCAGCCGCACGTACAGATCGCCAGGCAGAACGATCCGCGGTCGGCGGTGGATGTGGTGTGGCCGGCCGGCGGCTCCGGCTGTTCGTGGGGCCTCGGGAGCGGCAGGGAGGCGAGCGGAGGGACCAGGGTCGCTTCGGTGTGCGGTTCCACAGGTTCACGGTACCGGGGGCGGGCGGCGCGCGGGGAGGGTGCGCCCCCCGTGACGGGAAACCCCGGACCTCGTTAAGCGGAGCGGGTGGGGGCCTCGGGCAAGCAGCGGTCATGCGTTGGGGGTTGGCAGGCGATGGTGGATCACCAGCACAGGCGGCCACGCGGGCGTGCGGGTGAGGCGGTACTCGCCGCCGGCGTCACCCTGGCGGTCACGACGATGACCGGGTGCGCGGGCGACGCGAGCGACAGCAGGCCTCCGGCGGACGCGGCGGCGGTGGTCCGCGGGGCCGCCGACGTGCTGGCGAGGACCGGCAGTGCCCGGGCCCGTACGGCCATGGAGATGGCCACGGGCGGCACCCGGGTCACGATCCGCGGCGAGGGCGGGGTCGACTTCAAGAAGCGGGTGGGTCAGCTCCTTGTGATGCTGCCGGCCGATGTGAAGGGCAAGGCCGAGCACCGGCCCATCACCGAGCTGCTCGTGCCGGGCGCGCTCTACATGAAGAACCGGGGCGCGGGCGTCCCGGACGACAAGTGGGTCCGGGTCGACACGACGACTTTGAACGACGGGAACCTGGTCACGGGCGGGGCCACCGATCCGCTGGTCGCGGCCGAGCTGCTGCGGGGTGCGCAGGCGGTGACGTATGTGGGGGAGACCGAGGTGGCGGGCACCAAGGTGCGGCACTACCGGGGGACCACCGACATCGGGCGGGCCGCGGCGAGCGCGTTGCCGGAGGTGCGGGGGGCGCTGGCGGCGGCGGCGAAAGGGTTCAGCACGGACACGGTGCCGTTCGACGCCTACCTCGACGAGGAGGGCCGCCTGCGGAAGGTCAGGCACCGGTTCACGTACGTCAACAATGGCGTGATCGATGTGTCGTCGACCACGCTGCTGTACGGGTTCGGGACGCCGGTGACCGTCGTATTGCCCGCAAGCGGGGACATTTACGCCGGGAAGATCTCCGACCAGTGAGGCGGAGGGGGAGCGGGCGGCGCAATCGGGCCACGGCCAGGTATCCGGAAATGGTCCATCCGTGTCATGCGGGGGACGGCGCGGCCTCCCTACGCTGAGAAGCCGGGCGCCGGCGCGTGGTGCGGTGCGGTATGACCGATGACGGCCGGTGGCCGCCGGCAGATTGAGGTGACACGCGTGACTCCCGCAGGCGGTACGACGGTGCAGGACCACGTTGCTCTCGCCGAGATCGAGCTGTGTGGTGAGCTGATCATCGCCGCCTCGGCGGCCGCCGAGGAGCGGCTGAGCCTGGACCGTATCGACGAGGTCCTGCTCGGGCGGTAGACCGGTCGCCTCCCGGCGGGGCG
The DNA here is from genome assembly GCF_053611065.1 of Streptomyces sp. NPDC054840. NCBI lineage: Bacteria > Bacillati > Actinomycetota > Actinomycetes > Kitasatosporales > Streptomycetaceae > Streptomyces > Streptomyces sp. NPDC054840. The sequence goes on along the minus strand of NZ_JBSGZP010000209.1, from coordinate 2,455 downwards.
TGTGCGGCGGGTGCGGCGGCCGTTTTACGGCTGACGCGCCGCTGCTGGGGCTCCGCCCCGGACACCGCGTCTCGAACGCCGGCGGGGCTGGAGGGTACGCCTCAGGTGCCGACAGGGCTGAGCGCGCCTCTCGAACGCCGGCCGGGCTGAAGCGCACACCTGGGACGCTGACGGGGTTGCAGGGTTCGCCTGGCGCCGACGGGCTGGAGGGTGTGCCTCAGGCGCCGCCGGCGGGCCGGGGCGGACGGGCGGGTCAGGTGCGCAGGAGGCGGGCGATGGCCTTGGTGGCCTCCTCGACCTTGGCGTCGATCTCGGTGCCGCCCTTGACGGCCGCGTCGGCGACGCAGTGCCGCAGGTGCTCCTCCAGCAGCTGGAGCGCGAAGGACTGCAGGGCCTTCGTGCTCGCCGAGACCTGGGTGAGTATGTCGATGCAGTAGACGTCCTCGTCGACGAGCCGCTGGAGGCCGCGGATCTGGCCCTCGATCCGGCGCAGCCGCTTGAGGTGCTCGTCCTTCTGGTGGTGATAGCCGTGGACGGCTCCGGAGCCCTCCGCCTCGATGGTCGTCATACGTCCTCCCGTGGTCCGGAACGAGGGGTGCATGCGAACGCATACCCCTCATGGGTATAAGATACCGGGCCTCGCCGCCCGGGCAGGGGTCCGTGGTCCTCACTCTGCCCGATGGAGGACACTGGGGAACGGCCGGTTAGCCGTGGCCGGGGGATGCGCCTAGCATCAGCCTGACCGAATCCAATGCACCCCGAGGACCTCACGTGCGATTTCGTCTGACCCCCAGGGAGACGAGCTTCTACGACATGTTCGCCGCATCCGCGGACAACATCGTCACGGGCTCCAAGCTCCTGATGGAACTGCTCGGAGCGGACTCCTCCGCCCGGGCCGAGATCGCGGAGCGGATGCGGGCAGCGGAACACGCGGGGGACGACGCGACCCACGCGATCTTCCACCAGCTGAACTCCTCCTTCATCACGCCGTTCGACCGCGAGGACATCTACAAGCTCGCCTCGTCGCTCGACGACATCATGGACTTCATGGAGGAGGCCGTCGACCTCGTCGTCCTCTACAACGTGGAGGAGCTCCCCAAGGGTGTCGAGCAGCAGATCGAGGTGCTGGCGCGGGCGGCCGAGCTGACCGCCGAAGCCATGCCGCACCTGCGGACGATGGAGAACCTGACCGAGTACTGGATCGAGGTCAACCGCCTGGAGAACCAGGCCGACCAGATCCACCGCAAGCTGCTCGCCCAGCTCTTCAACGGCAAGTACGACGCCATCGAGGTGCTGAAGCTCAAGCAGATCGTCGACGTGCTCGAAGAGGCGGCCGACGCGTTCGAGCACGTCGCGAACACGGTGGAGACCATCGCGGTCAAGGAGTCCTGAAACTCGTGGACACCTTCGCCCTGGTCGTGACCATCGGTGTCGCGCTCGGCTTTACGTATACGAACGGTTTCCACGACTCGGCGAACGCGATCGCGACCTCCGTCTCGACGCGGGCGCTGACCCCGCGCGCGGCGCTGGCGATGGCCGCCGTGATGAACCTCGCCGGTGCCTTCCTGGGCAGCGGGGTCGCCAAGACGGTCAGCGAGGGTCTGATCGAGACGCCCCAGGGCACCCGGGGCATGTGGATCCTGTTCTCGGCGCTCGTCGGCGCGATCGTCTGGAACCTGATCACCTGGTACTTCGGCCTGCCCTCGTCCTCGTCCCACGCGCTGTTCGGCGGCATGGTGGGCGCGGCGCTGGCCGGTGGCACAGGGGTCATCTGGAGCGGGGTGATCGACAAGGTCGTCATCCCGATGTTCGTCTCGCCCGTAGTCGGTCTGGCGGTCGGCTACCTGGTGATGGTGGGCATCCTGTGGATGTTCCGCCGGTCGAACCCGCACAAGGCGAAGCACGGCTTCCGTATCGCGCAGACGGTGTCGGCCGCGTCCATGGCGCTCGGCCACGGTCTGCAGGACGCGCAGAAGACGATGGGCATCGTCGTGATGGCCCTGGTCATCGCCGATGTGCAGGGCGCCGACGAGGCGATCCCGGTCTGGGTCAAGGTCGTGTGTGCCGTGATGCTGTCGCTGGGTACGTACGCGGGCGGCTGGCGCATCATGCGCACGCTCGGCCGCAAGATCATCGAGCTGGACCCGCCGCAGGGCTTCGCGGCCGAGACCACCGGTGCGTCGATCATGTTCGGCTCTGCGTTCCTCTTCCACGCGCCGATCTCCACCACCCACGTGATCACCTCGGCGATCATGGGTGTGGGTGCGACCAAGCGCGTGAACGCGGTCCGCTGGGGCGTCGCCAAGAACATCGTCCTGGGCTGGTTCATCACGATGCCGGCCGCGGCCCTGGTCGCCGCGCTGAGCTTCTGGGTCGTGAACCTCGCGTTCGTGTAGGACGCGGGAAGCACCGAGCGGGAACGAAAGCGGGCCGGCTCCCCCCACCCAGGGGGAGC
>NZ_JBSGZP010000208.1:0-10855 GCF_053611065.1 Streptomyces sp. NPDC054840 | reverse complement strand
GCACGCAGGTGGCCGCGGGTACGGCCATCGAGCCGGCCCGGCGCGGCTGCCCGGTCAGGGGGTCCACCTCGAACCAGGTGACGTCCCCCGAGCGCTCGTTGGCCACGTAGAGCCGGTTCCCCGAGGGGTCGACGGCAAGATCGCGCGGCCACGCGCCCCCGCAGTCCACGGCGGCGGTGAGCCGCGGCTTCCCGGGGCCGTCGGCGAGGGAGAGGGTGACGATCGCGTCGGCCCCGCGGACGGCCGCCCAGACGAAGCGGCCGTCGGGCGAGGCGACGATCGCCGAGGGGTAGGCCCGTACAGCCCCTGAGGTGCCCCCGGAGGCCACCGGAACCTCGCCGACCGGTTCCAGTCGCCCGGACTCCCCGTTCCAGCGGCAGACGGTCACCTGCGGCTCCAGCTCGTGCAGTACGTACGCCGTCCCGCCCTCCGGATGGAAGGCGAGGTGACGGGGACCGGTCCCCGGGCGCAGCGCGGTCTCGGTGTGCACCCGCGGCGCCCCGGTGGCCGGGTCGAGCGCGCAGACCCGTACCGAATCGGTGCCGAGGTCCACGCTGAGCACCCAGCGGCCGGTCGGGTCGGGCAGCACGTGATGGGCGTGCGGGCCTTCCTGCCGATCGGCGTCGGGGCCGGAGCCCTGGTGCGACAGGACACGGGAGGGCCCGCCCGGACGGCCCTCCACCCCGAGCGGGAGACTGCTGACGCTGCCGGAGGCGTAGTTGGCGGTGAGCAGTCTGCGCCCCGCCAGGCTGAGGTGGGTGGGCCCGGAGCCCCCCACCCGGACGGGCGCGCCGAGGGGGGCGAGACCCGCGGTGGTGGCCCGGAAAGCGGCGACCGCGCCCCGCTCGGTTTCGTTGACCGCGTAGAGCACACCGGTGGAGCGGGAGAAGGCGAGGTAGGAGGGGTCCTCGGCGGCGGTGACCGAGAGCGGGGTCAGCGCCCCGGTCTTCGGATCCACAGCCGCGGTGGTGACACCGCGGCCACCCTTCGAGGTGAACGAGCCGATGTAGGCCCGGCCTTCGCCGCCCTGGTCCCTGATGTCCGCGCCGCCCACGAGGGCCCCTTTCGCCGCTGCCGGATCCGTCCGGAGCCGACGGTAACAGAAGGGTCTAGACCAGATCGCGCCCCAGGGCCCGCTCCTGCGCGCCGGGGTGGTGGACGTAGGAGGTACTGCTGCTGCGGTCCTCGTAGGTGCGGTGGAAGACCGGGGTGGCGGAGCCGGAGATCGGCGGCACGATCCAGGACCAGTCCGCGCCCACCTCGCGCCCCTTGCCCTCCTCCCGTTCCATGTGGGACAGGAACCGCCGGGACTCGGTGTGGTGGTCGGCGATCGTGACCCCGGCGCGGTCGAAGGAGTGCAGGACGGCCCGGTTGAGTTCGACGAGTGCGCGGTCCTTCCAGAGGGAGCGGTCGCTGGAGGTGTCCAGGCCCAGGCGGCGGGCGACGGCGGGAAGGAGGTTGTACCGGTCGGTGTCGGCGAGGTTGCGCGCGCCGATCTCGGTGCCCATGTACCAGCCGTTGAACGGCGCGGCCGGGTAGTGGATGCCGCCGATCTCCAGGCACATGTTGGAGATGGCGGGTACGGCGTGCCAGCGCAGCCCCCAGTCCGCCCAGCCGGCGCCGTCGGGATGGTCGATCGGCACCTCCAGGACGGCGTCCTCCGGGGTGTCGAACCAGCGGGGCTTGTCGTCGACGCCCTGGACCACCAGCGGCAGGAGGTCGAAGGGGGTACCGGGGCCGCCGGGCCAGCCGAGCTGGAGCAGGGCCTCGGTGAGCGGGGCGTTGCGGGCGTCGCCGACGGTTATGGACGGATGGTCGCCGTAGCCCGCGTATCTGACCAGCTGCTCGCTCCAGATCAGCGGGCCGGGGCGGTCGGGGGTGTCCGGGGCGAAGACGGTGATCGTGGGCCTGACCCGGCCCCGGTTGGTCGCCTCGCGCAGGTGGTCGAAGCACTCGGCGGCGATACCGTCGGCGTCGGTGAGCCCACGGCGGTCACGGACCCGCAACGAGTTCCAGTAGAGCCGGCCTATGCAGCGGTTACTGTTGCGCCAGGCCACTCGGGCCCCGTGGACCAGTTCCGCGGGGGTGTGCACATAACTGCCGGTCTCGGCGAGCTCGGCCCTCACGGCGGCGAGCCGGGCGCGCGGATCCCCGGCGTCCGCGTTCTCCCGGTGGAAGAGTCGGATGAACTCCTCGGCCGCTTCCCACACCTGAGCCGTGGTGGAGCGCTGTTGAAGAATTTCCATTCCGGGCGATTACCCCCTGTCCGACCAGATCCACCCTGTACATGCCGGATGAATGTGCAATAAACAATTACCCGTTGTACATGTCGCAGGTCAGCGTGGGCTGATGGGCAGTGAGGGAACACTCCTCCGGGTGATCTCTCAGGGATCGGGCTGCGGAGGGGCGAGCAGGGGCGTACGATCCGGCGCGGTCCGGGAGTTGACCGTACGCTTAGGGCCGTAATCCCCGGCGGGCGCACGACGCCGGCCACGGCACCTCGCTACGTTGTCGGAACGCCCGAATACGCCCAGTACGGGGGCGCCCCTCCGCCTTGCGATGCACCGCATCCGACGCCGTGCGCTGATCCACCGGGGATTACGGGACAGCCCTTAGGTCAGCGGCAGGGGCGGCTCATGTAGAGCGCCTGCTCGCCCGCCGCCGGCGTGCCGTCGTACAGCGCGATGTCGAAGCCGCAGAACGTGAAACCCATCCGCCGATAGGCGTGCACGGCCGGGGCGTTGACCGAGCTGACCTCCAACCACAGGTGTGCCGCGCCCCGTTCGCGGGCGAACCGCTCGGCGCAATCCATCAGGCCGCGGCCGATGCCGCGGCCCCGGTGACCGGGCAGGACCTCGATGTCCTCGATGGTCAGCCGCCGGTTCCAGGGGGCGTACCCGACGGCTGCGTACCCGCACAGCAGATCGCCGTCGAGGGCCACGAAGGTCCGCGCGTCGGCGTCCGAGTCCTTCCCGCCGCCGAAGACCTGCTCGTCGTGCTCCTCGGGCGGGAACGCCTTGCGCACGGGCGGGTCCACGGGGACCTCGCGGACCAGGAAGCCGGCGCCGGACCCGAAGCCGGAGCCGTTGCCGTCGCCCGGGCCGGGCCCACTCACCTCGAAGACCGTGGCGGTGGTGAAGGAACTGTCCAGGGCCTCGATGGCACCGGCGTCCTCGGGACGGGCGGGGCGGTACACGATCGTGTCGGCCGGGCCGTGTGCGGTGGTCATGAGCTCCACCGTACGCAAAAAATCCCCCGGCCGAATTGGCTGCCGAGGGAGAAGAGAGCGTATATTCAATGGTTCGCGACTTCCTCTGAAACGCAGTCGCGGTAAAGCTTACGAGGACACTGTAGCGCGGCAGGAGTGCAATTGTCAACCGAGGAATTCCGGAAAGAGCAGCAATTCGTCACCGACCTCTATCAGCGCCTCGACGGTCTGCGTGACCAGGCCGAACAGGCGGTCGAAGGGGCGCTGCGCGATGTCGGTACCGGCTTTCAGGCGATGCTGGAGCGGGACGTGCTGGTCGCCGAGCAGTCCGGTCTGCTTTCCGCCCTGAACGCGGGCGAGAACGGCCTCTGTTTCGGCCGCCTGGAGTTCTCCGACGGCCGGGACCACCACATCGGCCGGCTCGGTATCCGGGCCGACGACGCGGAACGCACCCCGCTGGTCCTGGACTGGCGGGCGGACGTGGCCCGCCCCTTCTACCTCGCCACCGGTCACACCCCCATGGGGCTGCGCCGCCGGCGGCACATCAGCAGCCGCGGGCGCGTGGTCACCGCCCTGCACGACGAGATCCTCGACCTGACCGACGCGGAGCGCACCGGACACGAGGGCGCCGACGCGGACGCCGTGCTGCTCGCCGCGCTCGACGCCGCCCGGACCGGCCGGATGCACGACATCGTGCGCACCATCCAGGCCGAGCAGGACCGGATCATCCGCTCCACGCACCGCGGGGTGCTGGTCGTCGAGGGCGGTCCCGGCACCGGCAAGACCGCGGTCGCGCTGCACCGCGCCGCCTACCTGCTGTACGCACACCGGGAGCTGCTCGCCAAGCGCGGTGTGCTGATCGTCGGACCGGGCCCGGCCTTCCTCGGCTACATCGGCGGGGTGCTCCCGGCCCTCGGCGAGACGGGCGTGCTGCTGGCCACCCCGGGCGAGCTCTTCCCCGGCGTGCACGCCACCGGCACCGACCGTCCGGGGGCTGCCGCGGTGAAGGGACGGGCCGCGATGGCGGAGATCCTCGCCGGGGTGGTGGCCGACCGGCAGTGCCTGCCGGAGACCGTGCCCGCGGACTCCGGCGAGGAGTTCGACACCGTCCCCGAGCCGGCGCTGGAAATCGACCACGAGGAGTACGGGACGCTGCTGCTGGACCGCACCATGGCCTACGCGGCGCGGGACCGGGCCCGGGCCACCGGGCTGCCGCACAACCAGGCGCGGCCCTCCTTCGCCTTCCCGATCATCGACGCGCTCACCGCGCAGCTCGCCGACCGACTGGGCGCCGATCCGTACGGCGGTCCGAACCTGCTCGGCTCGGACGACATCGCCCAGCTCGGCAAGGAGATCGCGACGAGCGCCGCCGTGCACGCGGCGATCGACTCGCTGTGGCCCTCCCTCACCCCCCAGCGGCTGATCTCCGACTTCCTCGCGGAGCCCACGCACCTGCCCGCGCCCGAGGCCGCCCTGATCCGGCGCGCGCCCTCGGCCCGGCCCGACTGGACCCCGGCCGACGTGCCGCTCCTGGACGAGGCGGCCGAGCTGCTCGGCGAGGACGACAGCGCCCGGCGGGCCGCCGAGGAGCGGGACCGGCAGCGGCGCATCGCCTACGCACAGGGCGTGCTGGACCTGTCCGAGGGGTCACAGTCGTACGAGTTCGAGGACGAGGAGAACGAATTCCTCGCGGCCCACGACATCATCGACGCGGAGCGGATGGCCGAGCGCCACGAGGAGGCCGACCACCGCAGCACCGCCGAGCGAGCCGCGGCCGACCGTACCTGGGCCTTCGGGCACGTCATCGTGGACGAGGCGCAGGAGCTGTCGGCGATGGCGTGGCGGCTGCTTATGCGGCGCTGCCCGACCCGGTCGATGACGCTGGTCGGCGACCCGGCGCAGACGGCCGACGAGGCGGGTTGCGGCTCGTGGGAGGGGATCCTCTCGCCGTACGTGGGCGAGCGCTGGGAGCTGGTGCGGCTGGCGGTCAACTACCGCACGCCGGCCGAGATCATGGAGGTGGCGGCAGCCGTCCTGCGGACCCGTGATCCCGGTTTCGAACCGCCGCGGTCGGTACGGGCCACCGGGGTGCGTCCGTGGGCGCACGCGACCGGTGACCTGGCGGCGGCGACGCGGGAAGCCGTGGCACGGGAGCTCCCGGCCGAGGGGCGGCTCGCGGTGATCGCCCCGCGGGCGCGGCACGCGGCGCTGGCCGCCGTACTGCCGGAGGTGCGGGAGGGCGCTGAGCCGGATCTGACCGGGGCGGTGGTCCTGCTGGACCCGCGCCAGGCCAAGGGGCTGGAATTCGACACGGTGATCGTGGTGGAGCCGGCCGAGCTGTGGCCGAGCGATCTGTACGTGGCGCTGACGCGGTCCACCCAGACCCTCGGGGTGGTGCACACCCCGGGCCGGCTGCCGGCGGGGCTCGCGGACGCCCCGGAGGGGCTGCTCAGGCGCTGATGACGAGGGGCGCCCGGGGGTCGGTGCGCAGCGGGGTCGCCAGTGCCACGAGGGTGTGTTCCAGGCCGTGGAGGTGGGCGAGCGCCGGTTCCGCGGCGGCGGGCCGGAGCTGCGGCACGGTGGCGGGTCCGGGCGCGCCGTGCGGGGCGGTCAGCGCTTCCACCGCGGCCTCCACGCGCCAGCAGGCGGCGGCCAGCCGGGCGTCGTGCGAGGCCTGCGGATCGGCGGCGACGGCGACCAGCCCACGCACGTCCCGGGCGCAGTCGTCGAGCAGCGCGAGCACCTGCCGGGCCCGGGCCTTGCGGGCGCGCAGCGGGCTCAGCGGGTGGACGAGCGGCGCGAGCGCCGTCCGGACCCGGGCCAGCAGCAGTTCGAGCTCGGCGGCGTGCGGGGCGGGGTCGGCGTCCGGGTCGCCCGCGAGGCGGTCCAGGGTGGCCGCGGTGGAGGCGCGCACGCAGTGCAGGGCGCGCTGGATCCAGGCGTCGTTGGCGGCGTGCGTGGTGACCGGGAGGATGATCACGACGGCGAGGGCGGCGCCGAGGGCGCCGATGGCGGTCTCCTGGAAGCGCAGGAGCAGGAGCCCGGGGTGCAGGACGCCGAGGAGACCGTAGAGCAGCCCGGCCATGACGGTGACGAAGAACATCATCCAGGAGTACGAGGGCGCGGCCGTGTAGAAGATCCCGAAGACGCATACGGCGACCAGCGCGGCGGTGGGCACCGGCGCGCCGTGCAGGGGTACGGCGATCAGCAGGCCGGCGGCGATGCCGCCGACGGTGCCGAGGACGCGGCGGAAGCCCCGTACGAGGGTCTCGCCCCGCGAGGTGGTGTTCACGAAGATCCACCAGGAGGTGCCGACGGCCCAGTACCAGCGGTCGTCGGAGAGCGCCTGGCCGATGCCGAGCGCGAAGGCACAGGCGGCGGTGGCCTGGAAGGCCTGCCGGGTGGTCGGCCGCGCGAGGCCGGTCCCGGGCAGGCCGGGCGGGGCCGCGGGGGGCGGGGTGCGCCGCTCGATGGGCCACAGCAGGAAGCGCACGGCCCCGGCGGCGAGGAGCGCCAGGCCCACGGCTGCGTACAGCTCGGGCAGCTGCCCGGGCCGGGCGTGCAGGAACTGGGTGACGAAGAACATCATGAAGCCGAAGATCCCGAGGGCGTGTCCGCGCGGGCCGAAGCGGCGGGCGTAGACCCCGGCGAACACGACGGCGAGGAATGCGGCGTCCCGGGCGAGCGGCACCCCGTGCAGGGTGGTGGCGAGGGTCAGGACGGGGAATCCGGCGACGGGCAGCAGGGCGGTGGTGAGGCGCTGGGCGGGGATGTTCGCGTCGAGCACGGTGAAGAGGGCGAGCAGGGCCGCCAGTCCCCCGGTGATGGAGGCGGTCAGGGAGAGACCGCACCCCTCGGCGAGGGCGACGGCGGTCGCGACGCCGATCACCGCGCGAGCCGAGTTCCGCAGTCTCATACGCCCCGGATCCGGAGCCACGAACATCCTCTTCACGGCGGTGTGCCGCCCCCTTGCAGTGCTGCGCGCCGGCCGGCGCCGCCCGGGGGTGGTGGGCGGCGGACGGGCACGGCGAAGGCGCCGCGCTCCGGAACCGGCCTCGTTGCCGTCCGGCGCTGCGCGGCGCCGTAAGTACATGGATACGACACAGATAAGCACCCGGGGGCCCACTGGCTCAAGTCGGCGCTCGACCACTGTGCCATTGGTGCAGTTCCGGACCGATATTTCGGCCATGAGCCTGCCATCGGACCACTCTCGGCCGTAGCGCGCACTGTCCGGGTCACGCCGTCGTGGCCGACTCTCGTCCACGTGACCACGCGCTGTTATCGTGCAGCGACCCGCGGGACGTACGGAAGGGGACCGACGTTGACGCGCACGGCGGAGTTCGGGGAGGCCGAGGCGTTCAGCCGGGCCGCTGTGGCGGTCTTCCGGCTGAACGGGCGGTTCACGGCGGCCCTCGACCGGCTCTCCCTCGCCTCGGGGCTCAGCGCCGCGCGCTGGCAGATACTCACCACGGTGACGGATGAATCGCTGTCCGTGTCAGCCGTGGCCCGGCGGGTGGGGACCACGCGGCAGAGCGTGCAGCGCATAGCGGACCTGCTGGTGCGGCAGGGGCTCGCGATCTACCTGGACAATCCGGCGCACCGGCGGGCCAAGCTGCTCACTGCCACCGAGCAGGGTGTGGCCGCGAAACGGGAGATCGACTCCTGCCTCGCCGAGCTGGCCCGGCAGTTGTGCGAGGGTCTCGGCGGCGAGGACGAGGTGCACCGCACGGCCGAGGTGCTGCGGGGCCTGTCCGGCGCGTTGTCGTCGATCGGATCCGACGACTCTGCGTGAAGCCCGCGCGGGTGTCCGCCGCTATACGGACAAGCTGGCCTGAAACTGCCCATGTTTTTCCCAAGAGTTGACTGCACCGAGGAACGCTCTTTGCGGTACCGTTCGCGCCTGACGCGGGGTTTCAAGGCCGGGGGACCTTTTGAATCGGTTTGTCTTCAGAGTGCTGGGGCCGCTGCTCGTCCAGACCGATGACGGTCCGCTGCGCATCAACGGCCGGCGCCAGGCCACGGTCCTGTCGATGCTGGTCCTCTACGCCGACCGGATCGTTTCGGTGGACACCCTGGTGGACGCCGTCTGGCCGGAATCGCCCCCGGCCACGGCCCGCAACCAGATCGCCATCTGCGTGGCCACCCTCCGCAAGACCTTCAAGCAGGCCGGGGTGACCGATCTGCTGATCACCTCTCCCCCGGGCTACCTGCTGGCCAAGGGTGAACACCGGATCGACGTCCAGGAGTTCATGGAGCGGGCCGAGCAGGGACGGGACGCCGCCCGGCACGGACGGACCGAGGAGGCGTGCGCGCAGTTCGAGGAGGCGCTCAGCATCTGGCGGGGCTCCGCGCCGGACGAGCCGTCCGGCTCCCGGCTGGAGGCGGAGACCACCAGGCTGGAACAGATGCGGCTCGCGCTGGTGGAGGAACGTGCCGGGCTGATGCTGCAGCTGGGCCGGCACCGCGCGCTCACCGGTGAGCTCACCGAGCTGGTGGCCCGGCACCCCCTGCGCGAGCAGTCCCGCGAGCACCTCATGCTGGCGCTGTACCGGTCCGGGCAGCGGGCCGAGGCCCTGGAGGTGTTCCTGCACGGCCGCCGGTTACTCACCGAGCAGCTCGGAATCGAACCGGGTCCCGGACTGCGCCAGTTGCACGAGCTGATCCTGCGTGACTCCCCCGAACTGACCCGGCCCCCCGCCACGGCGGCGCCCGCGCCGGCCGCTCTGAGCACCATCCCGGCACAACTGCCCGCCGACGTGATGGCGTTCACCGGCCGGCAACGGGAGATGGCCTCGCTGGACCGGCTCCTGAAGGAGCCCTACAACCCCCATACCCCGGCGCTGGCGACCTTCGTCGGCGTGGGCGGCGTGGGCAAGACCGCGCTCGCGGTGCACTGGGCGAGCCAGGTCGCCGACCAGTTCCCGGACGGCCAGCTCTTCGCCGATCTGCGCGGGTACGACGAGGAGCACGCGCCGGTGTCCCCCGCCGCCGTGCTCGACCGGTTCCTGCGGGCCCTCGGGATCGGCGCGCCCCAGATACCGGCGGATCCCGACGAGCGGGCCTCACTGTTCCGCAGCCTGCTCAGCACCCGCAAGACACTGATCGTCCTGGACAACGTACGGTCCTTCGACCAGCTCCGACCCCTGCTCCCGGGTGGCGGGCGCAGCGTGGTGCTGGCCACCAGCCGGGAGAGCCTGGGTGATCTGACCGGGGACTACACGGCGCTGACCCTGCGGCTGCGGATGCTGGAGCCGACCGAGGCGACGGCGCTGCTGGTCAAACTGGCCGGGGCCGACCGGTTCGGCAGCGACCCGGTGGCGGTGGAACAGCTCGGTGCGCTGTGCGACTGCCTCCCGCTCGCGCTGCGGATCGCCGGGGCGCGGCTGGCGGCCAAACCCGGTCTGAGCGTGCGGAGCCTGGTGGCGCGGCTGCGCGATCACCGGTCCCGGCTCGACGTGCTGAGCCCCGGCGAGGGCGGGGTGCGGGCCGGCTTCCGGCTCACCTACCGGGACCTGGCTCCCGAGGCGGCCCGGATGTACCGCAGGCTCGGCCTGCTGCGCACGGCGGACTTCGCCGCCTGGGCGGGGGCGGCCGTACTGGACACCGACGTGTGGCACGCCGAGGAACTGATCGACCACCTGGTCGACGCGCAGCTGCTGGAGGTGGCCGACGCCGAGCCGGGGCGGGCCGCCCGTTACCGGTTCCAGGACCTGCTGCGGCTGTTCGCCCGCGAGCGGGCGGAATCGGACGAGGCGGAGGGGGAGACCGACGCCGCGCTGGAGCGGGCCTTCGCGTCCTGGCTCTGGCTGGCCGAGGAGGCACACCGTCGGATCGACGGCCGGGAGTTCCCGGTGGGCCGGACGCCGGCGCCGGCTCCCCGTTTCCTGCCCGAGCTGGCCGACGAGTTGCTGGCCGCGCCGATGGACTGGTTCGAGTCGGAGCGCACGGCCGTCACGGACCTGGTGGCGCACGCGGCGGAGACGGGCCGGGCCCGGTACGCGTGGGCGCTGACCGAGAGCGCGGTACCGCACTTCGAGACGAAGAACTACCTGGAGGACTGGCAGCGCTGCGCGGAGCAGGCGCTGGCCGCGGCCCGGCGCACCGGCGACGAGCCGGGCGAGGCGACGATGCTGCGGCTGCTGGGGTCACTGGCGATCTACCAGCGGCGGTACGAGCAGGCGGAGGGCTGGAACATGGCCGCGCTGCGGCTGCTGCGCAACGCCGGTGACATGGGCGGGGCGGCGCTCGCCCAGCGGAACCTGGCGATGTGCGCACGGTTCCAGGGGGACTGGGAGCGGGCCCTGGAGTACTGCGAGGCGGCCCTCAGCGGGTTCCACGCGTCGGGTGACATCGGGAACGAGGCCCACCTGCTCGGCTTCCAGGCCCAGATCGAGCTGGACCGGGGCGACGTGGGCGGCGCGCTGCCGCTCGCGGAGCGGGCGGTGGCGCTGAGCCGGCGTACCGGATCGGTGCGGGCGGAGGCGCAGAGCGTGTACCGGCTGGCCGAGGTACGGCTGCGCGCGGGAGACCTGGACGAGGCCGCGGAGGCCTTCGGTGCGGTACTGCGGCTGACCCGGGGCGAGGGCGACCGGGTCGGGGAGGCACACGCGCTGCGGGGGCTGGGCCAGACGCAGTGGAGCCAGGGCC
>NZ_JBSGZP010000207.1:0-10864 GCF_053611065.1 Streptomyces sp. NPDC054840 | reverse complement strand
CCCCTGAGGGGGTGCCGCCGCCCGGGCGTTTCCGGCCCGCCGTCCCCTTCCAGCACCGCCGGCGTGTGAGATGCGGGGTCCGGGTGGCGCCCCGGAAGGCCCCGTGCGGCGGATCCGCACCCGCTCACGCGTTCGCGCAAGCCCCCGATCGGTAAAACCCCCTCCCGCCGAGCGCAGCGGTACGGCAGGATCACCGGATGGAGCACGCACGCGATCTCACGCTTCTGCCCAAGGCCCATCTCCACCTGCACTTCACCGGGTCGATGCGGCCGTCGACCCTGTTGGAGCTCGCCGACAAGTACGGCGTACGCCTTCCCGACGCCCTGACGGCCGGGGAACCGCCCAAGCTCCGCGCCACCGACGAGCGCGGCTGGTTCCGCTTCCAGCGGCTCTACGACGCCGCCCGCTCCTGTTTGCGCGAGCCCGACGACATCCGGCGTCTGGTCCGCGAGGCCGCGGAGGAGGACGTACGGGACGGCAGCGGCTGGCTGGAGATCCAGGTGGATCCCACGTCCTACGCTCCCCTGCTCGGCGGGATGATCCCGGCCGTCGAGATCATCCTCGACGCCGTGGACGCGGCCTCCCGCGAGACCGGCCTCGGCATGCGGGTCCTCATCGCCGCGAACCGCATGAAGCACCCTCTCGACGCCCGTACCCTCGCCCGCCTCGCCGTCCGCTACGCCGACCGCGGCATCGTCGGCTTCGGCCTCTCCAACGACGAGCGCCGCGGCATGGCCCGCGACTTCGACCGGGCCTTCGCGATCGCCCGCGAGGGCGGCCTCCTCGCCGCCCCCCACGGCGGTGAGCTCACCGGCCCGTCCTCCGTCCGCGACTGCCTGGACGATCTGCACGCCTCCCGCATCGGGCACGGGGTGCGGGCCGCCGAGGATCCCCGGCTGCTCAAGCGGCTCGCCGACCGGCAGATCACCTGTGAGGTCTGCCCGGCCTCCAACGTGGCCCTCGGGGTCTACGAGCGCCCCGAGGACGTTCCGCTGCGCACCCTCTTCGAGGCCGGGGTCCCCATGGCGCTGGGCGCCGACGACCCGCTGCTCTTCGGGACCCGGCTCGCGGCCCAGTACGAGATCGCCCGACGCCACCACGCCTTCACGGACGTGGAGCTCGCCGAGCTGGCCCGCCAGTCGGTGCGCGGCAGTGCGGCGCCCGAGGAGGTGCAGGCCAAACTGCTGGCGGGGATCGACCACTGGCTCACCGGGTGAGCCGCAGGTCCCCCTCGTAGCAGTCGGCGCGTACCCGCCCGCCGTCCAGGAAGCCGATCTCCAGGTGGGTGCGGCCCTGCTCGGGCAGGGCGAACTCGGCGACCGAGGCGACGGTCTCGCCGAGGTGCCGCAGGAAGGGGTGGTCGCCGAGGTCCTCACCGACCTCGATACGGCCCCACTCCCCCATGTCGTACGCCGCGTGCGGGGTGGCGGACTCGACGATGAGGCACTGGTCGGATCCGGTGGTGATGCGGATGGTGTCGCCGATGCTGTCGATCAGCCAGACGTCGAGGGGCGCCTCGGAACGTTCGCCGTCGCTGATGTGCCAGGACGCCACGACTCGGCTGAGCGTGCGCCCCACGAGACGGGTGGGGTCCGTACCGGCCCCGTGCAGCGGACAGAGCATGGGCGGCCGGGACTCCTCAGATGCTGACGCCGACCGTCACCGGTTCGTTGACCAGGGTGACGCCGAAGGCCGCGTGGACGCCCGCGACGACCTCGCGGGCCAGGGTGAGGAGATCCTCGGTGGTGGCCTCGCCGCGGTTGGTGAGCGCGAGGGTGTGCTTGGTGGAGATGCGCGCCGGGCCGGTGCCGTAGCCCTTGGTGAAACCGGCCTTGTCGATCAGCCAGGCGGCACTGGTCTTCGTACGGCCGTCGCCGGCGGGGTACGCGGGCGGGGCGGTGTCGGCGCCGAGGCGGTCCTGGGCGCGGGCGAGGAAGGCGGCGTAGGCCTCGTCGGTCAGGATCGGGTTGTGGAAGAAGGAGCCGGCCGACCAGGTGTCGTGGTCGGCGGGGTCGAGGACCATGCCCTTGCCGGCGCGCAGCCGCAGCACCGTCTCGCGGGCGGTGGCGGCGGGGACCCGGTCGCCGGCCTCGACGCCGAGGGCGCGGGCGGTCTCGGGGTACTTGATCGGCGCGGACAGTCCGCCGGCGTCCTCCAGGGCGAAGCGCACGCGCAGGACGACATAGCGGTCGGGCTGGTCCTTGAAGGTGCTGTTGCGGTACCGGAAGGCACATTCGGCGGCGCTCAGAGTGACCGTTTCGCCGGTGGTGCGGTCATAGGCGACGACCTCGGTGATGGTGTCGCACACTTCCTGGCCGTACGCACCGACGTTCTGGATCGGGGTGGCGCCGGCCGAGCCGGGGATTCCGGCGAGGCACTCGATGCCGGCGAGGCCGGCCTCGACGGCGCGGGCGACGGCCTCGCTCCAGTTCTCGCCCGCGGCGAGTTCGAGGGTGGTGCCGTCGAGGGTGAAGCCGGTGGTCGCGATGCGCAGGGCGGTGCCGTCGAAGCCCCGGTCGCCGATGACGAGGTTACTGCCGCCACCGATGACCAGGAGCGGGGTGCCGCTCTCGTCCGCGGCGCGCACGGTGGCGACGACCTCGGCGTCGGTGGTCGCGGTGACCAGGCGGGCGGCGGGACCACCGAGACGGAAGGTGGTCAGCGGGGCGAGGGGGGCGTCGTGGAGTTCCTGCACGTGGACAAGAGTACGGTCCGTGCCCCTCGCATCCCTGCGGGCCACGGACCGTGCTCACTCGTCCCCCGTACCGGCCGGGTCAGTGGCCCGTCGTCTGCTCGGCGAGGCGGCGTTCGGCCTCGGCCCAGGTGAGGGGGAGTTCGCGGGCACCCACGGTCCAGTACGTGAAGGCGGATTCCTTCATGTACGCGCTGGCGGCGCGGGAGCTGGAGCGGTGGGGCTCGCTGCGGGCGAAGCGGTGGAGCGCGTCCCGGTCCTCCCACGCGGAGAGGGTGAGGAAGGTCCGGCCGAAGACGCGGGCGCGCAGGGCGACGCCGTGGGCACCAGGGGCCTTGCGGATCTGGCGGATGATGCCGGGCGCCTTGAGGAAGAACCTGACGGCGCCGGCGAGCGTGGCGGTCTCGAAGCGGGAGGCCATGACGTAGACCTCGGCGTCGGGGGCGGCCTGGGTGGGCGTGGACCAGGGGATGTCGGGCATGGCGGGCGCTCCTTCGCTGTGCGGCTTACGGGGCGGGGTGCGGGCGCGGTCAGCGCGCGGCGGGGACCTTCTCCGGGGCGGGGACGGGCCGGTCGGCGGGGGCCTGGAGGGCCTTGGCCTTACGGGGCACCAGCAGGGCCAGGGCGGCGGCGAGGGCGACCGCGCCGGCGCCGATCCACAGGGCGGGGATGGTGCCGTCGGTGAAGGCCTGCGGGGATTCGTAGCCGCCCTGGGCGGAGAAGACCGAGGCCAGGACGGCGACGCCGAGGGCTCCGCCGACCTCGCGCAGGGCGTTGTTGGTGCCGGAGGCCTTGCCCTGGTCCGCCGGGGCGACGGTGGACATCAGGACGTTGGCCGCGGGGGCGAAGTAGAGGGCCATACCGATCCCGCTGAGGACCAGCGGCGGGAGCTGGGCCGCGTACGAGACGTCCACGCTCAGGATCGCGGCGAACCAGCCGAGACCGAGGGCCTGGAAGGCGAGCCCGGCGGCCACGACGGGCCGGCCGCCGATGCGGTCGGAGAGGATCCCGGCCAGCGGGGCGACGATCATCGGCATTCCGGTCCAGGGGAGCATGCGCAGGCCGGCCTCGGTGGGCGAGTAGCCGGCGACGCCCTGGAGGAACTGGCTGAGCAGGAAGATCGAGCCGAACATGCCGAGGAACATCAGCAGGCTGGCCAGGTTGATCCCGAGGAAGCCGCGGTCGCGGAAGAGCCGCATGGGGAGCACGGGGTTGGCGTTGGTGAAGCCGTGGTGGATGAAGCCGCCCACGAGCGCGGCACCGACAATCAGGCCTGTCAGGACGGTGGCGCTGGTCCAGCCGTCGGAGTTGGCGTTGACCAGGGCGTAGACGATGCCGAAGAGGCCGCCGCTGATGAGCAGGGTGCCGGGGACGTCGAGGCGCGCGCCGGGGGCGGTGGACTCGGCGAGGCGCAGGCGGGCGAGCGGGATCAGGGCGAGACCTATCGGCACGTTGAGCCAGAAGATCCACTGCCAGGAGATGTGCTCGGTGAGGCTGCCGCCGATGAGGGGGCCGCTGGCGACGGCGAGGCCGGTGACGGCGCCGTAGATCCCGAGGGCCATGCCGCGGCGGGCGGCCGGAACGGCGGCGGTGAGCAGGGTGAGGGTGAGCGGCATCATGATCGCCGCGCCGACGCCCTGCACGGCGCGGGAGGCGATGAGCGCGTCGATGCCGGGCGAGAGCGCGGCTGCGGCGGAGGCGCCGGTGAAGATCGCGAGGCCCACGATGAACAGCCGGCGGCGACCGAAGCGGTCCCCGAGGGCTGCACCGAACATAAGGAGGACGGCGAAGGTGAGCGTGTACGCGTTCACCGTCCATTCCAGGTCCTCCAGCTTGCCGCCGAGGTCCTCCCGGATGGCGGGGAGGGCGGTGGTGACGACCAGGTTGTCGAGTGCGGCCATGAAGCTGGCCACGCCGGTGAGGATCAGGGCCCACACGGCGGGCCCGCGGAGCTTGGTGTCGGTGTCGGGTGTGTTCACGGTTCCCCCTGCGGCTATGGTTAGTTATTGCTGACTAACTTCATCGGTCACACGAAACCGCGCCGGGCAGCCGGCACGGAATGCACTCACTTCTCCAGGCGGCCCTTGACCCGGGCGTCGGGGTAGAGGCCCTGCCAGACCCGGTGATCAGGCGGGAACCCCATGGCGGCGAGGGTGTTGATGAGCATCCCGTACGCCATGAAGGTCGTGGTCGCACCCGCGTCCGCACCGAGCGGCACGTGCACGGTGTCCCACAGTTCCATCCAGCCCTTGCGGACCAGCTCACCGAGCTCGTGATCCCCGGCCGCCTCGGCGGCGGCGACGGTGACGTACATCTGGAGCTGCATCTGGAGCTTGTCGGGATCCTCGACGATCAGCTGGGTGTACGCGTCGGCCATGGCCTGTTGGGCCTCTTCGCCGCACAAGCCTTCGACGGCGGCGGCGAAGACCTCCCGCGTATCCCTCAGGCAGCGCTCGGAAGCGGCCAGGAAGATCGCCTGCTTATTGGGGAAGAGCCTGAACAGATAAGGCTGCGAGACACCGACCCGTTTGGCGATCGCCTCGGTGGACGTGCCGTAGTAGCCACCCTGGGCGAACTCGTGCATCGCCGCCCGGATGACACTCTCACGTCGCTCGTCCGCGCTCATCCTGACCATGAGGCAAAGTTAGTGCTCAATCACTAACCACGTCAAGGGGCGGGGCAGGCGGTCTGCGGACCGCGACCCTCCGCGGGGCCGGGAAGCCCCCGCCGCGCCCCACGAAAAGGGCGGAGGCGTCACTCCGGCGCCCCCGCCCCGCTGGCTTCGCGTCGTCGGCTCAGGCCAGTTCGACCACCGCGCGGGACATGCCCAGAACCTTCTGGCCCGCGCTCATGGCCGTCAGGTCGACCCGGACGCGGTTGCCGTCCAGCTTCGCGGCTACCTTCCCGGTGACCTCGATCAGCCCGCCCCGGTCGTCGTTGGGGACCACGACCGGCCTGGTGAAGCGCACGCCGTACTCGACCACCGCGCCCGGGTCGCCGACCCAGTCGGTGACCACGCGGATCGCCTCGGCCATGGTGAACATGCCGTGCGCGATCACGTCCGGCAGCCCGACCTCCTTGGCGAACTTCTCGTTCCAGTGGATCGGGTTGAAGTCGCCCGAGGCGCCCGCGTACTGGACCAGCGTGGCGCGCGTCACGGGGAAGGACGCCGCCGGCAGCTCGGTGCCGACCTCGACATCGACGTACTGGATCTGCGCTGCCATGTCAGGCCTCCTCGGGGGCGCGGGAGACGAGCTTCGTCCACGCCGTCACCACATGCTCGCCGGTCTCGTCGTGGACCTCGCCGCGGATGTCGATGACGTCATTGCCCGCGAGCGACTTCACGGACTCGATGGTGGAGACCACCGACAGCCGGTCACCGGCACGCACCGGGCGGGAGTAAGCGAACTTCTGGTCGCCATGCACGACCCGGCTGTAGTCCAGTCCCAGCTGCGGGTCTTCGACGACCTGGCCGGCGGCCTTGAAAGTGATCGCAAACACAAAAGTGGGCGGAGCGATCACATCGGGGTAGCCGTACGACTTCGCGGCCTCGGGATCGCTGTAGACGGGATTGGCATCCCCCACCGCAGCCGCGAATTCGCGGATCTTCTCCCGGCCGACCTCGTACGGATCGGTGGGCGGGTAGCTCCGCCCCACGAAGGACTGGTCGAGAGCCATGACTCACTACCTCCTGTTGAAGGGACACGAATGACGTAAGAACTAAAGACGGGAACGGGCACGGAAACGACATGAGGCCGCCCCCAATGAAGGGGACGACCTCATGACTGTGCCTGTTATTCGAGACTTCGCTGGGGTCAGCGGGTCTCGCGGTGCGCGGTGTGCGAGTTGCAGCGCGGGCAGTGCTTCTTCATCTCAAGACGGTCCGGGTTGTTACGCCGGTTCTTCTTGGTGATGTAGTTCCGCTCCTTGCACTCCACGCAGGCCAGCGTGATCTTCGGGCGGACGTCGGTGGCAGCCACGTGAGTGCTCCTTGACGGAAATTGGGACGGATGAACGCATACAAGAGTAGCCGACCGGGAGACCGACCCCGCAATCGGCTACTGTGTGTAGCGGCGACCGGACTTGAACCGGTGACACAGCGATTATGAGCCGCTTGCTCTACCGACTGAGCTACGCCGCTTTGATGTGATCAGCTCCCCACCCGAGGGCGGGGAACCTCTCTCACCAGAGCCCCAATGCGGAATCGAACCGCAGACCTTCTCCTTACCATGGAGACGCTCTACCGACTGAGCTATTGGGGCGAGCGATGAAGACATTACACGGTTGCCTGCCGATCGCCCAAATCCTTTGGGAGGACAGGGCTCCGAGGGGGTTCGCGAGCCCCCCTCGATCAACCCATGGATCACTCCCGACCCACTTTTCGGGCAGATTGTGAGCGAGCTCACCCTCCGACGGCCGCCGATCAAAAGCCTTGGCGGCCCGTGGGGCGCACACGCGGGCGCCCCGGCGCGTGGCACCACACCGGTACGACTATTGCGCTCTTCCGCGAAGCCGGGTGCGCCACGCCCTAGGCTCTGAGCACGCTGCGTGATCTTGGGCCGCGGGCCACGGCTCCAGGAACCGCCCGAGCCACCGCAGGAGCGCGATGTCCGACAGCCAGCCGCAGCAGCCGTTCCAGCCGCCCCGCAGCGGAAACGGCAACGCGGCCGCCGCCGAGGCCACCGACCTGCTGCTCACCGGGGCGTGCCTCACCGACGGCCGTACCGTCGACGTCCGCCTCGGCGGCGGCCGGATCCAGGCCGTCGGCACCGCGGGCAGCCTGCCCGCCCCCGCGCTGTCCCGGGTGGACCTGACCGGCTACCTGCTGCTCCCCGCCCCCGCCGAGCCGCACGCCCACGGGGACACCGCGTTGACCGCCGACGCCGACGGGCCCGTGTCCTACACCCCCGACGAGGTCCAGCGCCGAGCCACCGAAGCCGCCCTGCTCCAGCTCGGCCACGGCGCCACCGCCGTCCGCTCCCACGTCCGCATCGGCGACGTGCACGGCCTCGGTCCCATGGAAGCCGTGCTCCAGGCCCGCCGCTCCCTGCGCGGGCTCGCCGATCTCACCGCCGTGGCCGTTCCCCGGCTGCTGACCGGAGTGGCCGGCAGCGAAGGGCTGGCCATGCTGCGGGACGCGGTCAAGATGGGCGCGTCCGTGATCGGCGGCTGCCCGGACCTGGACCCGGACCCGGCGGGCTTCCTGGAAGCCGTCCTGGAACTCGCCGCCGAGCACGGCTGCCCCGTGGATCTGCACACGGACGGTGACGAACCTGGTCGCCTCGCCCGGCTCGCGGCGATGGCCGGCGGGCTGCGGCCCGGCGTGACCATCGGACCCTGCGGTGGTCTGGCCCGGCTCCCGCTGGACGCGGCCGCCCGCGCCGCCGACCAACTGGCCGCGGCCGGCGTACGGGTGACCTGCCTGCCCCAGGGCGACTGCGCGGCCCTGGAACGCCGCGGCCTGCGCACCGCCCCCGTCCGGCTGCTGCGGGCCGCCGGCGTGCGCGTCGCGGCCGGCAGCGGGGCGCTGCGGGACGCCGGGAACCCCGTCGGCCGCGGGGACCCGCTGGAGGCCGCCTATCTGCTGGCCTCCCAGGGAGGGCTCCGGGCCGCCGAGGCCTACGAGTCCGTCAGCGGCTGCGCCCGCGAGGCCATGGGCCTGCCCGAGGTCCGGGTGGAGGCGGGTTTCCCGGCGGAGCTGCTCGCCGTTCGCGGGGACCGGATCACGGGCGTGCTGTCCCTCGCCTACAGCCGGATCGTGATCCACCGAGGGCGGGTGGTAGCCCGTACGAGTGCCGTACGGGAGTACTGCGACTCCGCCGTCGCGGTGGCCTTGGACCTGCCCCGGCAGGGCCGTACGGAGCCGGGGCCCTGAAGTTCGCCGTCCGCTCGCGGGCGTCGGCGCCCGGCTCGTCGTACGGTCGGATCATGCGCATCGTCATCGCGGGTGGACACGGTCAGATCGCGCTGCGGCTGGAGCGCCTGCTCGCCGCGCGCGGGTACGAGATCGCGGGCATCGTCCGCGATCCGGCACAGGGCGACGACCTGAGGCAGGCGGGCGCCGAGCCGGTGCTCTGCGATCTGGAATCGGCCTCAGTGGAGCACGTGGCGGGAATTCTGCAGGGCGCGGACGTGGCGGTGTTCGCGGCCGGTGCGGGACCCGGCAGCGGCATCGGGCGGAAGGACACCGTGGACCGGGGCGCGGCGGTGCTGTTCGCCGACGCCGCCGAACGGGCCCGTGTACGGCGCTTCCTGATGGTCTCTTCGATGGGTGCGGACGCGCATCACGAAGGTGACGAGGTCTTCGACGCGTACCTGCGGGCCAAGGGCGAGGCCGATGACCACGTACGGACCCGGCTGGGCCTGGAGTGGACCGTCCTGCGCCCCGGTTCACTGATCGACGACGCCGGGACGGGCCTGGTCCGTCTGGAAGTGCGGACGGGCCCCGGGGCCGTCCCGCGCGACGACGCGGCGGCGGTGCTGGCCGAGCTGGTCGAGACCCCGGCGACGGCGGGCCTGACCCTGGAACTGGTCTCCGGATCGACACCGGTACAGGTGGCCGTGAAGGGCG
Organism: Streptomyces sp. NPDC054840; assembly: GCF_053611065.1. Classification (NCBI taxonomy): domain Bacteria; kingdom Bacillati; phylum Actinomycetota; class Actinomycetes; order Kitasatosporales; family Streptomycetaceae; genus Streptomyces; species Streptomyces sp. NPDC054840. The sequence goes on along the minus strand of NZ_JBSGZP010000207.1, from coordinate 1,601 downwards.
TGGCGGGCAACTGAGGCCGAAGCCCCGGCAGTCCGGCGGGCCGGCGGGCGGGTCGGCGGGCGGGCCGGCGGGCGGTTCAGAACCCGGCGCTGATCTTGTCGTCGGACCGGCCGACGGAATCCTGCTGGTACCGGTCCTCGTACGCCTGCCGGATCCGTTCGATGCGCGTGCTGCGCTCGTCGGCCTCCTTCTCCGGGTAGAGCAGGACCACCTCGTACGAGGTCTCGTGGACGATCTTGCCGTCCTGGCCGCGCCATTGGCCGTACCCGTCGTGGAGGGTCAGCCCCTCGGGGAAGGCCGGGGTGATCTCCAGGTCCAGGAACCTCATGAACTCGCGTTCCTCCACGGGGTTGCGGCCGTCGGCCCGCTGGGTGCCGAAGTACAGCCGGGTCTCCTGGTGGGGCTGCCCCACGTCCGTGTGGAGGGCCGCTCCCACCAGAGCCGGAATCCCTGCGCCGAGCAGGGCCATGAGAACCCCACCGCCGACCTTCCCGCGCGTGTCAGATGTCCATTTCACCCCTGGTGAACGAACAGGAGCCGCCGACGTTGCGGCCGTGATCGGCGCGACGTCGGGCGACGGCGGGAAGCCCGCCCGTCCGGGGGCACGGGCGGTGCTCGGGTGCGGCTACCGGCAGATGACTGAGGGCCGGGGCTGTGGCCCGGTCGGGTGAGGAGCTCATCTGCCCGGAGCAATGTGCGAGAGGCGGGAAACGAAAGAACCCCCGTTCGCTGCGTTTCCGCAGATGAACGGGGGTTCCACTCGCGTGGCGGCGCCAGGGTTCGAACCTGGGTAGGCTGAGCCGGCAGATTTACAGTCTGCTCCCTTTGGCCACTCGGGCACACCGCCAAGATTTGCTGCCATTTTCTCCGCCTTGCGGCAGCGCTCCCTGGCAACGACGTAAACGATACCTGATGACCGGGGGTGCTTCACCACCGGATTGATCAGCGCCGGGGGTGGGTGTGGTGGCTAGGCTTTGCCGAGCGGTCCGGGCATGTCCGGCCGCGCCCTCCGGGGTGATCACAACCGACTTCAAGGAGCCACAGCACATGGCCGACTCCAGTTTCGACATCGTCTCGAAGGTCGAGCGGCAGGAGGTCGACAACGCCCTCAACCAGGCCGCCAAGGAGCTCTCGCAGCGCTACGACTTCAAGGGCACCGGCGCCACCATCGCCTGGTCCGGCGAGAAGATCCTGATGGAGGCGAACTCCGAGGAGCGCGTGAAGGCCGTCCTCGACGTCTTCGAGACCAAGCTGGTCAAGCGCGGGATCTCACTGAAGGCGCTGGACGCCGGGGAGCCGCAGCTGTCCGGTAAGGAGTACAAGATCTTCGCCACCATCGAGGAGGGCATCTCCCAGGAGAACGCCAAGAAGGTCGCGAAGATCATCCGGGACGAGGGTCCCAAGGGCGTCAAGGCCCAGGTCCAGGGCGAGGAGCTGCGCGTCAGCTCCAAGAGCCGTGACGACCTCCAGGAGGTCCAGGCGCTGCTCAAGGGCAAGGAACTGGACTTCGCGATCCAGTTCGTGAACTACCGCTGACCCTGGTTACGCGACCTGCCCGCTGGTCACGCGACCTGCCCCACGCCGGCCCGGCGGTCCTCACC
>NZ_JBSGZP010000206.1:0-10886 GCF_053611065.1 Streptomyces sp. NPDC054840 | reverse complement strand
GTCACCACCGGAGCGGAAACCACCGGACGGACGGTCGTCACGGCGGAAGCCACCACGGTCGCCACCACGGTCATCGCGGTTGAAGCCACCGGACGGACGGTCGTCACGACGGAAGCCACCACCGGACGGACGGTCACCACCGGAGCGGAAACCACCGGACGGACGGTCGTCACGGCGGAAGCCACCACGGTCGCCACCACGGTCGTCACGGTTGAAGCCACCGGACGGACGGCCGCCGCGGTCACCACGGTCGTCGCGGCGGAAGCCGCCACGGTCGCCACCGCGGTCGCCACCGCGGTCGCCACGACGCTCGAAGTTGCCGCGGTCGTCACGCTGGGCGCGCTGCTCCTCGCGGCGCTCCTGTGCGGCCAGCTCGGCGGCAGCGGCGGCGGCAGCAGCCGCGACCTCGGCCTCGGCGGCCTCGGCCACCTCGGCGACAGCGGCCTCCGGGTCCTCGCCACGCTCACGGGCGGAACGGGCGACGAGGCGGTCGGCCTCCTCGCGCAGCTCCACGGCGCGGCGCGACAGGCGCTCCAGCTGCTTGGTGAGCTCGGCGACCTCGCGCTCGGCCTGCTTGGCGGAGTTGTCCGCCGAGTCGGCCTGGACCTCGGTCAGCGAACGGGCACCGGTGATCTCGGCGACCTCCGGCTCGAAGGCGCCGGCGCCCTGGACGATGTGACGTGAGGCGTCGACGCCCGCGTCCTCCATCAGACGGAAGATCTGGCGACGCTGGTGCGGCAGCGCGAGGGAGACCACGACACCGGACTTGCCGGCACGGGCGGTACGGCCCGAGCGGTGCAGGTAGTCCTTGTGGTCGCCGGCCGGGTCCACGTTCAGGACCAGGTCGATGCCGTCGACGTGGATACCGCGGGCGGCGACGTCGGTGGCGACGAGCGCGTTGACGTAGCCGTCCTTGAAGTCGGCGAGGACGCGGGTACGGGCACCCTGCGTCATGCCGCCGTGCAGCGCGTCGGCCTTCACGCCGGCCTCGACGAGCTGCTCGGCGATGCGGTCGGCGCCCAGCTGGGTGCGGACGAAGATGATGGTGCGGCCCTTGCGGGCGGCGATGGCGGCGGTGACCGGCGCCTTGTCCTTCGGCTTCACGACGAGGACGTGGTGCGTCATGGTCGTGACGTTGCCCTGCGCGCTGTCGACCTCGTGCGTGACGGGGTTGGACAGGTAGCGCTTGACCAGGGTGCCGATCTCGTTCTCCATGGTGGCGGAGAAGAGCATGCGCTGGCCGCCGCCGGGGATCTGGTCGAGCAGCTCGGTGACCTCGGGCAGGAAGCCCAGGTCGGCCATCTGGTCGGCCTCGTCGAGAACGGCGATCTTGACGTTCTCCAGCGAGCAGGCGCCACGGTTGATGATGTCGCGCAGACGGCCGGGGGTGGCGACGAGGACGTCGACACCGCGCTCCAGAGCGTAGATCTGGTTGCTCATGGAGGTACCGCCGCAGACGACCTTCATCTTCAGGCCGAGCACGTCGCCGTAGGGCTGGAGCGCGTCCGCGACCTGCATCGCGAGCTCACGGGTCGGCGTGAGGATGATCGCGCGGGGCTTCTTCTTCTCGGTGTGCCCGCCGGCCAGCGAGGCCAGGGTCGGCAGACCGAAGGAGAGGGTCTTGCCGGAGCCGGTACGGCCACGGCCGAGGATGTCCTTGCCGGCCAGGGCGTCCGGGATGGTCGCGGCCTGGATCGGGAAGGGGGCGGTGACGCCGTTCTGCGCGAGCTTGCGCACGATGCCCTCGGGGAGACCGAGGTCGCCGAAGGTGATCGAGGGCTCGGCGTCCGCGTCCGCGTCGGCGTCGTCGAAGTCGGTGGTCGAGTCCTCGAAGGACTCGTCGGTGTTCACGTCGGCCTCAAGAGCCTCGATGATCTCGTCCGCCTCAGCGGCCTCGATCGCCTCGGTGACCACAAGGGCCTCGGCGTCGATGATCTCGTTGGTGTCGTTCTCGGGCATGACGGAACGGTCAGAACTGGAAATGGACATGCGAAATGCGAAACCTTCCGGAGTCTCGGCACGCGCCCAAACTCCGTGAATCGCAAATCGACCGCCTCAATGCGGTCAGCCACGGCTAGGGAGAGTACGCGCCACACGGCGCTCTTCGGATTCGGCGCCGGGCAATGGGATCAAACGATCTATAACCATACGCACCCTCCCCGGGGTCTGGCAAGTCGCTCCACCGAAAAGGTGTCTGACCTGCGAGAACTCCCCCGGGGTCGGAGCCGGACCTAGCCCCGTCGGACCCGGCCGGGTGCCCGCCCGACCTAGAGCTCGGGGACCGGCGCGGTGGTCGGCTCGGGCTGCGGACTCGGCGGCGCCGACGTGGGTTCCGTCACAGGGGGAGTGGTGGCCGGCGGCTCCGGGGTCGGGCTGGCCGAGTGCTGCCCGCCGGCCGAACCGCCCGGGCCTCCGGGTCCACCCGAACCGCCCGATCCGCCCGTGGTGGGTTCCTGCGGGCCTTGCCCGCCCGCCCCGCCGCCCGGCCCGGCCGACGGCGCGGGCACCCCCGGCCGCCCGCTCGACGCGCCCTCGCTCGGCGAGGCCCCGGTCGCGCCGGAGGCCTTGCCGTCCTCCTTGGACTTGCCCTGGCTCCCCGTACCGTCCTTGGCGCCGCGCCCGTTGCCGTGGACCCCGGAGCCCCGCCCCGAGACGGTCCCCGTGCCCGCCTCGGCGCCGCTGCGGCGGTCCCCCGAAGCGGCGGGCCCGGGCTTCGCCGCGTCCTCACCGACGCTCATGCAGCCGGCCGTCGCCGCGACCGCGAGCGCGGTGACGGCCAGTCGGAGGGAAGCGGACAACTGGCGCACGGGGGCACCTCCGGAGCCTGAGGGTGAACATTCCGCATGAGCGGGTCAATGTGCCCAACTCCCTTTGACCCGTAAGAGACACGCCCTCGACCGAACCCCTGGCCGCAACCTCGCGGGAGAACCCTCAGCCGAGGAGCTGCCGGGCCACCTGCGAACCGAGGTGCACCGCGCCCAGCCCGACCAGCACCGACATCACCACGTTCGCCGCGGCCAGGAACCCCCGGCCGCGTTCGGCCAGCCGCAGCGTCTCGTACGAGAACGTCGAGTACGTGCTCAGCGCCCCGCACAGCCCGGCCCCGAGCAGCAGCTGCAGCCGCGAGGAGGCGGCTCCCGCCAGCGCCGCCCCGGCCAGCGCCCCGAGCACCAGGCAGGCGGCCGCGTTGACCGCGAAGGTGCCCCAGGGGAAGACGGCGTCCGGACCGTCCAGCCGCGCCTGCACCGCCCGGTCCAGCAGGTAGCGCAGCGGCGCGCCGACGGCCGCGCCCGCCACCACGAGCAGCCAGTTCACCGCGGAACGCGGCCGGTCCCGCGCCCGCGGACCGCGAGCCGGGTCGCCGCGGCCGCCGCCCACACCGACCCGAGCGCCGCCACCACCGTGAGTCCGCCGTAGGCCAGGGCGGTCCCGGTCTCCCCCTCGTCCAGGAGCCGCGAGGAGTCCATCGCGTAGGTGGAGAAGGTGGTGAAGCCGCCGAGCACGCCGACCCCGGCGAAGGGCCTCAGCAGCGGATGCGGCGTGGTGCGGCCGCCCTCGCTGATCAGCACCATGAGTACGCCGATCAGCGCACTGCCGGAGGCGTTGATCCACAGGGTCGCCCACGGGAAGGCACCGGGCCCGGCCGGCCACAGCAGGGAGATCCCGTAGCGCGCCGCGCCCCCGGCCGCGCCGCCCGCCGCCACCGCCACGAGCACCCGGCCCCGCGGCTCGTCGCGCTGCGCGGGTACGTGCAGGTCGACGTCCGGATCGATCGCCTCCGCCGCCTGCGCCGCCCCGGCGCCGGGAACCGGACCCGGAACCGGTCCCGGACTCGACCCCGGACCCGGCCGGGTCACCCGTACCCCAGCGCGTGCAGCCGGTCGTCGTCGATCCCGAAGTGATGGGCGATCTCGTGCACCACGGTGACCTCCGTCTCGGCGACCACGCTCTCCCGGTCCTCGCACATGCGCAACGTGGGATTGCGGTAGACGGTGATCCGGTCCGGCAGCACCCCGGCGTACCACTCCCCGCGGTCCGTCAGCGGAGTTCCCTCGTACAGGCCGAGCAGCTCGGGGTCGCCGGCGGGTGGTTCGTCCTCGACGAACACCGCCACGTTGTCCATCAGCCGCGTCAGCTCCGGCGGAATCCGGTCCAGGGCCTCTGCGACGAGCTCCTCGAACTCCTCGCGCGTCATCTCCAGCACCCGGCCATTGTCGCTCCGGGGGAAACCGTTTTGGCGATAGCTCCCCGGATCCCATATGCTTCTCACGTCCCCGACGCGCTGAGAAGTGCCCGGCGGGCCTTTAGCCCTCATCGTCTAGTGGCCCAGGACGCCGCCCTTTCAAGGCGGTAGCACGGGTTCGAATCCCGTTGGGGGTACGCATTACCGTGTGCAAGACTTGTTCTCGCACACTGCAAGGTCCTGTGGAGCAGTTGGTTAGCTCGCCACCCTGTCAAGGTGGAGGTCGCGGGTTCAAGTCCCGTCAGGATCGCTGAAGCCGGAAACGGTTTCGTGGCTGGGTAGCTCAGTTGGTACGAGCGATCGCCTGAAAAGCGATAGGTCGCCGGTTCGACCCCGGCCCCAGCCACCATCCAGAAGGCCCCGTCCATCGGACGGGGCCTTCTGTGGTTACTCCCCTTCGGCCTCCGCCGCCGACGTCCGCTCCCGGCGGCGCCACTGCACGACGCCGACCGCCGCCGCCCCGGCGGCGACCAGGGCGAGCAGCACCCCGTCCGGGACCGCGTCCGCCAGCGAGCCGACCCACCGCTCCACGGCGAACGAGTCGTCCACGTCCAGCAGCCCCGGCAGCGCGCTCGCCCCGTCGTAGGCGAGGAACAGCGCGCCCAGGACGATGAAGAACAGCCCGGACAGCAGCGAGGTCGTGTGCAGCTCGACGCGGCCGGCGCGCAGGGTCCGCCCGCGCAGCCAGCGCCGCCTGCCCAGGTCGAACCGCTCCCACAGCAGGGCCAGTACGAACAGCGGTACGGCCATCCCCAGGGCGTAGACCGCGAGCAGCAGGCCACCGTAGACGGGACTGCCGCTGACCGCCGCGACCGTCAGCACGCTGCCCAGGATCGGGCCGGCGCAGAAACCGGCCAGCCCGTAGACCGCACCGAGCGCGTACACCGACAGGGCGGTGGTCGGCCGGATCCGGCCCGACAGCTCCGAGATCCGCTTCGGGGCGAAGCCGAGGCCCAGGATCTGCGCCACTCCGAGCGCGATGATCAGCCAGCCGCCGGCCAGCACGAGCTGATCGCGGTTGCTGTGGAAGAACCGACCGGCGTACGAGCCGGCCGCCCCGAGCGGTACGAGGGTGCTCGCAAGGCCCGCGTAGAAGATCCCGGTGCGCGCCAGGAGCCGCGAGGTGGAGTCGATGGAGTACGCGAAGAAGGCCGGCAGCAGCAGCGCGCTGCACGGGCTGAGCAGCGCGAGGAGGCCGCCCAGCAGGGCGGCCAGGTACCCGATGTCGGTCACTGCTTCGCCGCTTCGGCCTTCGCCCCGGCGATGGCGGCCGTGAAGGTGTCGAGCGGCTGGGCGCCGGCGATGGGCCTGCCGTTCAGCAGGAAGGACGGGGTGGAGGTGACGCCGATGCGGTAGCCCTCCTCCTGGTCCTTCCGCAGGGCCGCCGCGGCCTGCTCGCCGGCCATGTCCGCCGTGAAGCGGTCCAGGTCGGGGACCCCGGCCTCCCGGGCCAGCTCCACGAGCCGGGGCCCGGCGAAGCCCTTCTCCTTCGAGCCGGCGGCGTAGGCCGCCGCGTGGAAGGCGTCGAAACGGTCCTGCTGCCCGGCCGCCCAGGCCGCCTTGGCGGCGGCCTCGGACTCGGCGCCGAAGATCGGGAAGTTGCGCCACTCGATGCGCAGGGTGCCGTCCTCGACGTACTTCTTCACCAGTTCGGGCTCGATGTCCCGGGCGAACTTGCCGCAGTAGCCGCACTTGAAGTCGGAGTACTCGATGAGCACGACGGGCGCGTCGGCGCGGCCGACGGCCAGCTTGTCGCCGGACTCGCGGCGGGCGAGCGCCTTGAGCTCGGCGGCCGGGTCGGTCCGGGTCCCGGCCACGGCGCCGGAGCCGGCCGAGCCGGTCCCGGCGGGGGCGGTGGCCTGCCAGGAGAGGATGCCGAGGGTGATCGCGGCGAGGACGGCTCCCGCGGAGATCAGCAGGGGCTTGGTGGAGGACTGCCGGGCCGAGGGCTTCTTGGCCGAGGACTTCTGGGAAGAGGGCATGCGGGTGCTCCAGTGATGCGCGGGTGGTGAGGCGGGACCGGTGGGGTGACCGTCTCTTCTAGACCCGCATCACGCACAGCTCCACCGGGTCGGGCGCCGGGCGGCCGGGGCCGCGTACGAGGTTCCGTACGGGCACGGCCGCGGCCGGACCGGCCTCCTCGGGCGCCGGCCGCACCGGCGGGACCTGCGCGTGCTGCTCGCCGGCGGCGCGGGGGGGGACGGCGGGCGTACCGCCGTCCTCGGGAGCCACCGGCGCGCAGGCGGGTCCGCCGCCACCGCTGAACACGGCCGCGTGGGCCTGGACCGGGGTCGGGGCCGGGGCGAGCGCCACGGCCGGAAGCGGTGCCGGCCGGGCCTGGGCGAGCGCCACCGACGGGGCCGCGCAGCCCAGGAGTACCGCCAGGACCACGCCGAGCAGGCTCCGGACGGGACGGGGGCGGGACAAGGTGGGCTGCCTCTCATGCGTACGACCGACGGACTCGTCCCGAAATGGTACGGGTCCACCCGACAAATGCGTTCGCCACCCGGAGGGCCCAGGTGAGATCCTCGATCAGGTATGTCTACTTCCTTCGCCGCCCTGCAGACGCTTCTCGGTGAGATCTCCCTCCGTGACGCGCACCGCCTCGGCCGCCGCCTAGAAGGCGCCCGCCGTATCCGCAAGCCCGAGGCCAAGCAGGCCGTGCTCGACGAGATCGCCGCGGAGGCCACCAAGGCCGCCGAGCGTCTGGTCCGCCGCGCCTCGCGGATGCCGGAGGTCACGTATCCCGAGAACCTGCCCGTCAGCCAGAAGAAGGACGAGATCGCCGAGGCGATACGCGACCACCAGGTCGTGATCGTCGCGGGCGAGACCGGGTCCGGCAAGACCACGCAGATCCCCAAGATCTGCATGGAGCTGGGCCGCGGCGTCCGGGGCATGATCGGGCACACCCAGCCCCGCCGGATCGCCGCCCGCACGGTGGCGGAGCGGATCGCCGAGGAGCTGAGGTCCGAGATCGGGCAGACCGTCGGCTGGAAGGTCCGGTTCACCGACCAGGTGGACCAGGACGCGACCTTCGTGAAGCTGATGACGGACGGCATCCTGCTCGCCGAGATCCAGACGGACCGCGAGCTGCGCGCCTACGACACGATCATCATCGACGAGGCCCACGAGCGGTCGCTGAACATCGACTTCCTGCTGGGCTATCTGGCCACGCTGCTGCCGAAGCGTCCCGACCTCAAGGTCGTCATCACCTCCGCCACCATCGACCCCGAGCGCTTCTCCCGGCACTTCGGAGATGCTCCGATCGTCGAGGTCAGCGGGCGGACGTATCCGGTGGAGGTCCGCTACCGGCCCCTGCTGGAGGAGGACGCCGAGGACTCCGACCGGGACCAGATCACCGCGATCTGCGAGGCCGTGGACGAGCTCCAGTCCGAGGGGCCGGGTGACATCCTGGTCTTCCTCTCCGGCGAGCGGGAGATCCGCGACACCGCGGACGCCCTGAACAAACGGAACCTGCGCTTCACGGAAGTACTCCCCCTTTACGCACGCCTCTCGCACGCCGAGCAGCACCGCGTCTTCCAGCAGCACACCGGGCGCCGGATCGTCCTCGCGACCAACGTCGCCGAGACCTCGCTGACCGTCCCCGGCATCAAGTACGTGATCGACCCGGGCACCGCCCGGATCTCCCGCTACAGCCACCGCACCAAGGTCCAGCGCCTGCCGATCGAGCGGATCTCGCAGGCCAGCGCCAACCAGCGCAAGGGGCGCTGCGGCCGTACCAGCGACGGCATCTGCATCCGGCTGTACTCCGAGGACGACTTCGACGCCCGTCCCGAGTTCACCGACGCCGAGATCCTGCGGACGAACCTGGCCTCCGTCATCCTCCAGATGACCGCGGCCGGCCTCGGTGAGATCGAGAAGTTCCCCTTCATCGACCCGCCGGACCACCGCAACATCCGCGACGGCGTGCAGCTGCTCCAAGAGCTCGGCGCGCTGGACCCGGCCGAGAAGGATCCGTCGAGGCGGCTCACCCAGATGGGCCGCCAGCTCTCCCAGCTCCCCGTGGACCCGCGGCTGGCCCGCATGGTCATCGAGGCCGACAAGAACAACTGCGTCCGCGAGGTCATGGTCATCGCGGCGGCCCTGTCCATCCAGGACCCGCGCGAGCGGCCCTCGGACAAGCAGACCCAGGCCGACCAGCACCACGCCCGCTTCAAGGACGAGACCAGCGACTTCCTCTCGTTCCTCAACATGTGGCGCTACGTGCGCGAGCAGCAGAAGGAGCGCGGCTCGTCCTCGTTCCGCCGGATGTGCAAGCAGGAGTACCTGAACTTCCTGCGGATCCGCGAGTGGCAGGACATCTACTCCCAGCTGCGCACCGTCGCCAAGGGGATGGGCATCCACGTCAACGAGGCCGACGCCCCCGAGCAGGTCGTCCACGTCTCGCTGCTGGCCGGTCTGCTCTCGCACATCGGGCTCAAGGACACCGACAAGAACGAGTACCTGGGCGCGCGGTCGGCCAAGTTCGCGATCTTCCCGGGCTCCTCGCTCTTCAAGAAGCAGCCGAAGTTCGTGATGTCGGCCGAGCTGGTGGAGACCTCGCGGCTGTGGGCCCGGGTGAACGCCAAGGTGGAGCCCGAGTGGGTGGAGCCGCTGGCGCAGCACCTGGTCAAGCGCACGTACAGCGAGCCGCACTGGGAGAAGGACCAGGCGGCCGTGATGGCGTACGAGAAGGTCACGCTGTACGGCGTACCGATCGTGGCCCAACGGAAGATCAACTACGGGCGGATCGACGCCGAGGTCTCGCGCGAGCTGTTCATCCGCAACGCTCTCGTCGAGGGCGACTGGCGGACCCACCACAAGTTCTACGCCGACAACCGCAAGCTCCTCACCGAGGTGGAGGAGCTGGAGAACCGCGCCCGGCGCCGCGACATCGTGGTGGACGACGAGACGCTCTTCGACTTCTACGACCAGAAGATCCCCGCCCACGTGGTCTCCGGGGCGCACTTCGACTCGTGGTGGAAGCACAAGAAGCGCGAGGAGCCCGAACTCCTCGACTTCGAGCGCGAGATGCTGCTGACCGAGAAGGCGGCCGGGGTCACCAAGGCCGACTACCCCGACTCCTGGCGGCAGGGGCAGCTGAAGTTCCGGGTGACCTACCAGTTCGAGCCGGGCGCGGACGCCGACGGCGTGACCGTCCACATCCCGCTCCAGGTGCTGAACCAGGTCACCGACGAGGGCTTCGACTGGCAGATCCCGGGCCTGCGCGAGGAGGTCGTCACCGAGCTGATCCGCTCGCTGCCGAAGCCGATCCGACGGCACTACGTACCCGCGCCGAACTTCGCGACGCGCTTCCTGGACAGGGCGGTGCCCCTGCAGGAGCCGCTGCCGGTCACGCTGGCGCGCGAGCTCCAGCGGATGGTCGGGGTCCCGGTCTCGGCCGAGGACTTCGACCTGACCCGGATCCCGGATCATTTGAAGATCACCTTCCGGATCGTCGACGAGCGCCGCAGGAACCTCGCCGAGGACAAGGACCTGGAGGCCCTGCGGCTGCGCCTGAAGCCGAAGGCCCGCCAGGCCCTCTCCCAGGCCGCCGCGGCCACCGCCGAGCGGGCGGGCGGCGAATCGGTGGAGCGCACCGGGCTGACCGACTGGACGATCGGCACGCTGACCAAGGTCTTCGAGACCCGGCGCGCCGGCCAGCCGGTGAAGGCGTACCCGGCGCTGGTGGACGAGGGCACGAGCGTCTCGGTACGGCTCTTCGACACCGAGGCCGAGCAGCAGCAGGCCATGTGGCTGGGCACCCGGCGGCTCATCCTGCTGAACATCCCGGTGAACCCGGCGAAGTTCGCCTCGGACCACCTGACCAACCAGCAGAAGCTGGCCCTGTCCAGGAACCCGCACGGCTCCATCCAGGCGCTCTTCGACGACTGCGCGACCGCGGCGACCGACCGGCTGGTCGCCGACCACGGCGGCCCGGCGTGGAACGAGGCGGACTTCCGGAAGCTCTACGAGGCCGTCCGCGCCGACCTGGTGGACACGACCGTGCGCACGGTGAGCCAGGTGCAGCAGGTGCTGGCCGCGTGGCAGGCCTGTGAGCGCCGCCTGAAGGCCACCGGCAGCCTGGCGCTGGTCGCCAACATCCAGGACGTCAAGACGCAGCTGGCGGCCCTCGTGCCGGCCGGCTTCGTGACGCTCACAGGGCTGCGCAGGCTGCCGGACCTGATGCGCTACCTGGTGGCGGTGGACCGGCGGCTCCAGCAGATGCCCACGGGCGTCCAGCGCGACACCACTCGCATGGAGAAGGTCCACGAGATGCAGGACGAGTACGCCTGGCTGTTGGAGCAGTTGCCGAAGGGACGGCCGGTCCCGTCCACGGTCACCGACATCCGCTGGATGATCGAGGAACTGCGCGTCAGTTACTTTGCGCACGCGCTCGGGACGGCGTACCCGATCTCCGACAAGCGGATCGTGAAGGCGGTGGATGCGGCGGCACCGTGACCGGTGCCGTGGTCCGGTTCGACTGCACCCCCTGAGCTGCGGTACAGTCTGATTCGCAGCCGCCGAGCGGCCGCAAATCAAGGACCTGTGGAGCAGTTGGTTAGCTCGCCACCCTGTCAAGGTGGAGGTCGCGGGTTCAAGTCCCGTCAGGTTCGCAGAAACGTCAGGGCCCGTATCCCTC
>NZ_JBSGZP010000205.1:0-10919 GCF_053611065.1 Streptomyces sp. NPDC054840 | reverse complement strand
GCACCACCGAGCACCCCGCAGAGACACCGCCCCACCCCTACCAGCCCCGCCGGCGCTTGAGGCGCAGCCCCGGGCGCAGCCCGACCCGCACCACACACCACCGAGCACCCCGCAGGGACACCGCCCCGCCGGCGCTTGAGGCGAACCCCGGGGCGCAGCCCGACCCGCACCACACACCACCGAGCACCCCGCAGGGGACACCGCCCCGCCGCCGGCGCTTGAGGCGCACCCCCGGGCACAGCCCGACCCGTCCTGCACACCGCCGAGCAACCCGCAGGGACACCGCCGAGCAACCCCGCAGGGGAACTCCGCCATTTCCGCCTGAAGGCATGGCCGCCTACTCGGGCCCGGCCACTCGGCCCGACGGCCCAATTCGACACCTGAAAGCGGAAGGCGCCGCACCAAAAGGCCTTTCATGGTGTCCAGCCATCCTTTGACGTCCGTTCACGGCCCGTTCCCGCCCGTTCACCCCCCGCCGCGCCTCCGTGACCAGGGCATATGCAAGAGGAACAAAGGCCCTCTCGGCCTCGTGAAGGCATTCACAAGAATTCCGCCGGAAGTGCGCCCTACCGCGCTCCTCCCCCAGCACGCACAATCGCGGTGACGACTCGCATCGACCGTGAAGGAGGGAGCGCGTGCGCAATCAGGTGCGCACAGCGGACGGGCGCGCTCTGACCGTGGAGCGCTGGGGCGATCCCGACGGTAAACCCGTCTTTCTGCTGCACGGCATGCCCGGCAGCCGCCTCGGCCCGGCCCCCCGGGGCATGGTCCTCTACCAGCGCCGGATGCAGCTCATCGCCTACGACAGACCCGGCTACGGGGGCTCCGACCGCCACGTGGGCCGCACCGTCGCCGACGTGGCCCAGGACGTGGCCGCCATCGCCGACGCCCTCGGCCTGGACACTTTCGCGGTGGCCGGCCGCTCCGGCGGCGCCGCGGGCGCACTCGCCTGCGCCGCCCTCCTCCCGGACCGGGTCACCCGGACCGCGGCCATGGTCGGCCTCGCCCCGCGGGACGCGGAGGACCTGGACTGGTTCGCCGGGATGGCGGCGTCGAACGTGCGGGAGTACACCACCGCCACCGACGACCCCGAGGAGCTGGCAGCCCGGCTGATCCCGCGCGCCGCCGGCATCCGCAAGGACCCCGGCCGGCTGCTGGACGAACTGCGCCGGGAGCTGACCGACAACGACCGCATGATCGTCTCGGACGCCGGCCTGCGGTCGATGCTCCTGCGGAACTACCGCGAGGGGCTGCGCCATTCGGCGTACGGATGGATCGACGACGTCCTCGCCTTCAGCCGCCCCTGGGGCTTCGACCCGGCCGACATCCGCTGCCCGGTGCTGATCTGGCACGGCGAGCTCGACGTGTTCTCCCCTGTGGGCCACTCCCGCTGGCTGGCCCGCCGCATCCCCGGGGCCACGACCAACATCGTTCCCGCCGCCGCGCACTTCGCCGCGCTGCGCGCGCTGCCCGACGTACTGAACTGGCTGCTGCGCGACCTCCCGGCACCGGACCTCAACGAACAGCAGCCCGCATAGCGGTTGTTGTCTCCATACGCACTCGGACCATACCCAAATGGGCAGCGACCGCAATGATGTCGTGAATGAGCGACGCCCTTGTACAGTCCACGGCTCCGGACCCGCCACCCACTCGACGGATGGGCCCCACGAGCCGTGGAGGCCGTTCCATGAACCTGCACATCGACGCCATCGGCCTGCTCGCCCTCGCCGTCGGGCTCCTCGTCGGCCACGCCGTCCACAAGCACACCAGGGCCGCCGCCCCGCCCGCCTCCAGGGGGGACATCGTCGGCGCGATCGCCGCCGCCGTCGCGGTGACCACCGTGCTCTTCCTGCTGTTCGGCGGGGGCCGTTCCGCGTCGGCCGGGGAGGACTCCCGGCCGAAGGGACACGCCCTCGTATCGCACCAGGTCAGCGGCGTGCGGCCGGCGTAGGTCCGGACCGGACGAGGCCGCTGCCGGCACCCCCCGCGATGAAAAGGATCTTTCCTTGCGGCAAACGGCCGAATCCGCCCTCTTGCGAAATCCGCCGCGCATTGCATGGAAGTCTTGACCAGGCGTCATGTCTCGTGTTGCCAAGGGGCAACGTCCTAGTAAAGTCCCTGCTTGACAGCAGCGTGTAGCCGTTGTCATTCACATGTCCATTCCACATGGCTTCCCCAAGGACGGTGCCGTGAACACTTCAGCATCCCCCGCGACCAGCTCGGTCAAGGCCCACCGGGTCCCGCTCGGCAAGATCGACGTCCACACCGCGTCCGCGGCGACGACGCTCGGTCGCGTGCTGCCGGCCGAATCTGCTCGTCCGGTTCAGGCACCCATCTTCAACTCCGCCCTCTGACCCGAACTCGGCGCTCTAGACTGGTGGAATGACCGGCCTGATCGCATTTCGCGAGATCGTCCTGAAAGTTCACAGCAGGTGCGATCTTGCTTGTGATCATTGCTATGTCTACGAACACGCAGATCAGAGCTGGCGAGCACGACCGAAAGTGATCTCCCCCGAGGTTATTTCGCACACAGCGTCCAGGCTCGCCGAACATGCCCGTGACCATGCACTCCCCTCCGTCACGGTGATTCTCCATGGAGGGGAACCCCTGTTGGCGGGCACTGCCCGGCTCCGCCTCGTGTGCGAGGAGTTCAGTCGGGCGCTCGACGGTATCGCCGGCCTCGACCTGCGGATCCACACCAACGGCCTTCAGCTCAGTACCCGTTACCTCGACCTCTTCGACGAATACGGCGTCCGGGTCGGTATCTCCCTGGACGGGGACCGCGCCGCCAACGACCGCCACCGCCGTTTCGCCGACGGCCGTACGAGCCACCCGCTGGTCCTGGCCGCCGTCGCACTGCTCCGCTCCGAGCCGTATCGCCACCTCTACCAGGGCCTGCTCTGTACCGTGGACGTGGCCAACGATCCCGTCGCCGTACTGGACGCACTGGTCGAACTGGATCCCCCGCGTGTGGACTTCCTCCTCCCCCACGCCACCTGGGAGACGCCCCCGGTCCGCCCCGACGGCGCCCCCGACGCGTACGCGCGCTGGCTGCTGCGGATCTTCGACCACTGGGACCGGCTGGGACGCCCGGTGCCCGTGCGGCTCTTCGAGTCCCTGCTCTCCACCTTGCGCGGCGGCCCCAGCCTCACCGAGTCGCTCGGCCTCGCACCCACCGACCTCGTCGTCGTCGAGACCGACGGGGCCCTGGAACAGGTCGACTCTCTCAAGAGCGCCTTCGAGGGGGCCGCGGCCACCGGCTTCAATGTCTTCGACCACGCATTTGACCAGGTCGCGGCGCATCCCGGGGTCCGCGCCCGGCAGCTGGGCCTCGCGGGTGTCAGCGACTCGTGCCGCCGGTGCCCCGTCGTACGTTCGTGCGGGGGCGGGCTCTACACCCACCGCTACCGCGACCGGAACGGCTTCGACAACCCCTCCGTCTACTGCACCGACCTGCGCGAGCTCGTGGACGGGGTCGAGGGCCGCACCGCGGCGCGGGAGACCGCGCCGCAGCTGTCCGACCCCGCCGAACTCGCCCGCGCCCAGGAGGAGCTGACCCGGATCCTGCTGGCCCGGCTGCACGCGGACCTCGCCGCAGATCCCGGCTGGGCGCACGCCTGGGAGCTACTGGCCGCCGTGGAGCGGGCCGGGGAGGCGGGCACGGACGCGCTGGACGCCGTACTGGACCACCCCTTCACCCGGACCTGGGTGCTGGCGGCCCTGGACGCCGCCCGCGACGGCAGGCAGGACGCCCCGGAGGCGGCGCGCAGGCTGACGGCGCTGGCCGCCGCGGCCGTGCTCCGCGGTGGGCTGGACCTGCCGGCCGAGGTGGCCTACCGGGACGGCGAGGTGTACCTGCCGACGCTGGGGCTGCTGCGGCTCGGGGAGCCCGGCACGGAGGGCCGGGCCGCGCTGCACGTCACCGACGAGGGGTACGCCGTACGGGACGGCCGCGCCGAGCACCGCTTCGGGCCCACGGCGGGGGACGCCCGCTGGCAGCCCGTACGCACCTGGTCGCCCGGGCCGGACGCGGCGCCGGTGGCCCTGGAGGACCTCGACCCGTACCGCAACTGCTTCCCGCGCCCGCCCAGGCTGCGCCTCGGCGCCGGGGAGGCCGAGGAGTGGCGGGGCAGGCTGGGCCGGGCGTGGGCGCTGCTGCACAAGGCGGTGCCGGAGTTCGCCCGGGCGGCGGCCACCGGGCTGACCACGCTGACCCCGCTCGCGGGCGGCCCGCGGTCGGGCGGCTGGGGCGAGGCCGGGCGGCACGGGCCGGGGGCGCTCGGGGTGCCGTACGCGGCGGGGGTGCGGGAGACCGCGCTGGCGCTGCTGACCGGGCGGCGGCGGACCCGGCTGCGGGCGCTGA
Source organism: Streptomyces sp. NPDC054840 (assembly GCF_053611065.1). Taxonomy (NCBI): domain Bacteria; kingdom Bacillati; phylum Actinomycetota; class Actinomycetes; order Kitasatosporales; family Streptomycetaceae; genus Streptomyces; species Streptomyces sp. NPDC054840. The sequence continues at coordinate 6,556 of NZ_JBSGZP010000205.1, read as the reverse complement.
CCGAGGTGGCCGACCTGTACGCGCTGGACGGGGAGTGGCAGCACCCATCGCCGTGGCGGGAGCGGCCGGTCCCGGTGTCCCGGCTGCTGGCCGACGTGCACGAGCGGGTGGCGGTGGAGGCATACCGGCGGGCCACGGCGATGCCCGAGCCGGGTGCCTCGGACCGCATCCACCGGGCCCTGGACCGGCTCTCGGAGGCGGCCGAGCTGACCGTCACAGGAAAGAGCCTGGTAGCGGAGCTCCGCTACGAACTGAAGACGGCCGACGCGTGACCGCGCCCGCCCCGACACCCCCCTCGGCTCCCTCCCCGACGCCCGCCCCGACGCCCGGCAGGCTCCGGCTGGCCGTGCAGTTACGGCTGCTGGGGGTCCGCCCCGGCATGCGGCTCATGGTGCATTCCTCCCTCGGCGGGACGGGCCTGCGCGCGGAGCTGCTGCGCGACGCCCTGACGGGCGTCCTCGGGCCGCACGGCACCCTGGTGGTCCCGGCGTTCACCCCGGCGAACTCCAAGACCTCCACCGCCCACCTGGAGCGGATCCGCGGTTTGGACGAGGCCGAGGTGCGGGCCTTCCGCGAGCGGATGTCCGCCTTCGATCCGGCGAGTACCCCGAGCCAGGGCATGGGGTCCCTCGCCGAGGCCGTCCGCACCGCGCCGGGCGCCGCGCGCAGCGCCCATCCGCAGACCTCTTTCGCGGCCCTCGGGGCGGACGCGGAGCGGCTGTGCGCAGGTCATCGCCTCGAAAGCCATCTGGGGGAGGAGTCACCCCTGGGAAAGCTGTGCTGGGAGGGCGGGCAGGTACTGATGATCAATGTGGGGTTTTCGGTCTGCACCGCTTTCCATCTCGCGGAGTACCGAATTCCGAAGCCCCCCTTGCGCATGTACGAGTGTGTGGTGAAGGTGAACCTTCCGGGGCCGCAAAGGCGCCGGCAGGAGGGGGACTGGACCGCATACGAGGACGTCGCGCTGGATGACAGCGATTTCGCGGAGATCGGTGACGCGTTCCCGGATTCACGGGTGCGCAGGGGGCGGGTGGGAGGCGCGTCGACCATGCTCTTCTCCCTCCCGGAGGCCGTCGATCACGCCCTTGACTGGATGACTGAAAACAGACGCTGATTGACTGAACGATGAGGGGATGTGGCGAAGCAGCTCCGGAATGATGTTTCTTCGCTTCGCATCTTCGGGACGGGGGTCGTGTGCCCGCATCAGGGGAGCCGTACTTTTTTCTCAGTTACGCACATACACCGAGGTTCGGGGCCGGGGGCCCCGACCCGGACATGTGGGTCGAGCGCCTTTTCCGTGATCTCTGCGGGCATGTCATGGCGCTGACGGACCTGCGTGCCGGATACGACGTCGGGTTCATGGACCGGGAGATACGCAGCGGCGAGGGCTGGTCCGAACGGCTCGCCCGCGCACTCGCCAACTGCCGTGTCTTCGTTCCCCTGTTCTCGCCGCGGTACTTCGCCAGCGAGATGTGCGGGAAGGAGTGGTTCGCCTTCGCGCAGCGCGCGGTCCAGCACGGCGCGGTCAGCAACAAACAGGCCGAGGCCATCGTGCCCGCGTTATGGGTGCCGGTGCCGCCGGAGCAACTCCCCGGCCCGGCGGAGCGGTTGCAGTTCAACCACAACACCTTCGGCGAGCGCTACGTCACGGACGGCCTGTACGGGCTGATCAAACTGCGTGGCTACGCCGAGCAGTACGAACAGGCCGTGTACGAACTCGCCCGGCGCATCGTCCAGGTCGCCGAGACGGCCCACCTGGACCCCATCCGCCCGCTGGACTACCGCAACGTACCGAGCGCCTTCGGCTCCAGCGGCAGCCCGGCCCGCACCCTGCACGTGACCGTGGCCGCCGCCTCCCGGCACGATCTGCCCGAGGGCCGCACCCCCGAGTACTACGGGGACACCGCCCTGGAGTGGAACCCGTACCACCCGGTCGCGCAGCGGCCCATCGCCTACGTCGCCGAGGACCTGGTCAAGAACCTCAACTACCAGACCACCATGTCGTCCTTCGACGACGAGGCCGGGCACCTGGACGGCAAGCAGCTGCCGACCCGGCCGGAGATCCTGATCGTCGACCGGTGGGCGGTCGAGGACGAGCAGCGGCGCCGGCGCCTGGCCGCCTTCGACCGGGAGCCCCGGCCGTGGGTCAACGTGGTCGTGCCGTGGAACCGGTACGACCATCAGAGCCGGTCGAAGGAGAGCGAGCTGGCCGACCGGCTGGAGAACACCATGCCCAGAACGATGGGCCAGGGCCGGGCCGCCTGCCGGGCCGCCGCGAACGGTGTGGCGAACGTGGAGACCCTCGGGCAGATCCTGCCGCAGGTGGTCGAGGCCGCCGCCCAGCAGTTCCTCAGACACGCGCAGCCGTATCCGCCGAAGGGCGACACCTCCATCGAACGGCCCCGGTTGCTGGGGCCGATGGGGATGAACGGGCCGCCCGGGCCGCCATCGCCCCGTGTCCCCTTCCCACCCGACTCCGACCGCCACCGGGCAGGGCCGGCGGGCGCCGGCCTGCACGACAACGACGACAACGACACCGACCGGGGGGACGCGGATGACAGCGAGCAGTGACAGCGACAGCGACAGCCGTGACGGACGCATCGTCACCTTCTACTCGTACAAGGGCGGCACGGGCCGCACCATGGCGCTGGCCAACACCGCCTGGATCCTGGCGGCCAACGGCAAGCGGGTCCTCGCCGTGGACTGGGACCTGGAGGCGCCGGGCCTGCACCGCTTCTTCCACCCCTTCCTGGACCCCTCCACGCTGGGGGCCACCACCGGGGTGATCGATCTGATCAGCGAGTACGCCTGGGCGGCGACCAGCCCGGTGCAGCGGCCCGACGACTGGCACAAGGACTACGCGCGGATACAGCCGCACGCCGTCTCGCTCACCCCGGAGACCCACGGCTGGGAGTTCCCGGACGGCGGCACCCTGGACTTCGTCTCGGCGGGCCGGCAGAACCGCGAGTACTCGGCGACGGTCTCCACCTTCGACTGGGACAACTTCTACGACCGGCTCGGCGGCGGGCTCTTCTTCGACGCCTTACGCGCCGACATGAAACGGAACTACGACTACGTCCTGATCGACAGCCGCACCGGCCTGTCCGACATCGCGGACATCTGCACGGTCCACCTCCCGGACGTCCTCGTCGACTGCTTCACCCTGTCCGACCAGTCCATCGACGGTGCGGCCTCGGTCGCCCGCCAGATCGACGAGCGGTTCAACGACCGCGGCATCAAGATCTATCCGGTCCCGATGCGCATCGACGAGGGCGAGAAGGAGAAGGCCGACGCCGGCCGGGCACTGGCCCGGATCAAGTTCGACCGCTTCCCGAACGGCCTGGTCGGGGACGAGCTCACCTCGTACTGGGGCGCGGTGGAGATCCCGTACCGCCCCTACTACGCCTACGAGGAGACCCTGGCCACCTTCGGCGACGAGGCCGGGCTCACGAACTCCCTGCTCTCCGCCTTCGAACGGCTCACCGCCGTGGTCACCGAGGGCCACATCACCTCCATGCCGGTCATCGGCGAGGAGGTCCGGTTGCGCATCCGGGATGCCTTCACCCGGCGCCGCCCGGCACTGCCCGCCGATCTGTTCCTGTCCTACGTCGCCGAGAACCGGATGTGGGCCGACTGGATCGAGTCGGTGCTCACCCGGGCCGGTTTCCGGGTGGTCCCGAAGGACGTCTCGGCCGAGCGGGCACCGGGAACGGTCGCCGGGGACACCCTCGGGGGCGCGGGCATCAGCATCGACACGGCCGCCCGGACCGTGGTGCTGCTCTCCACGGCCTACCTCAAGTCGGCCCGGGCCGTGGACGTGTGGGAGCGCGCGGCCGCCGAGGACCCGACCGGGGGCAGGCGCCAGCTGGTGCCGCTGAGGGTGGGCGACGTACGGTTGTCCACGCCGTACATCGACCGCAACCCGGTGGACCTCTTCCGGCTCGACGAGGTGCATGCCACCACCGCCCTGCTGCGTGCGGTGGAGCGGCCCATGGCCCTGCCCGACAGCGTCAACAGCGCGTCCCAGCCCGGCCCCCGCTTCCCGGGGACCGTCCCGAAGATCTGGAACGCGCCGCCCCGCAACCCCGGGTTCACCGGGCGCAGCATCGTGCTGGAGCGGATGCGGGACCAGCTCGGCGGGGGCATGGCCGTGGTGCTGCCGCAGCCGCAGACCCTGTTCGGCCTCGGTGGCGTGGGCAAGACCCAGGTGGCGCTGGAGTACGTGCACCGGTTCATGGCCGACTACGACCTGGTGTGGTGGATCTCCTCGGAGCAGACCGACGACGTGGTCGCGGCCCTCGCGGAGCTGGCGGTGCGGCTGGGCGTGCAGACGGGTGAGGACATGGCGGCCGCCTCCCAGGAGGCGATCGACCTGCTGCGGCGCGGGGTTCCCTCGTCCCGCTGGCTGCTGGTCTTCGACAACGCGGACGATCCCGAGACGCTCAAGCGGTTCTTCCCGCCGGGCGGCCCGGGCCATGTCCTGGTGACCTCCCGCAATCAGTCCTGGTCGCAGTACGGTGACGCGCTGCCGGTGGATGTGTTCCTACGGGAGGAGTCCATCGAGCACCTCCAGCGCCGGGCACCCGGGCTGAGCAAGGACGACGCCGAGCAGGTGGCGGTGGCGGTGGGTGACCTGCCGCTGGCCGTCGAGCAGGCGGGTGCCTGGATCGCGGAGACGGCGACGCCGGTGTCCGCGTACATCGAGCAGCTGGCGCAGCAGGCCGCGCGCGTGCTGGCCTTGAACCAGCCGCCCGGTTACCCGGAGCCGGTCGCCGCCACCTGGAACATTTCCATCGAGCGTCTGCAGTCCCGGTCCCCGGCGGCCGTCCGGCTGCTGCAGCTCTGTGCCTTCCTCGCGCCCGAGCCGATCTCCGCGAACCTGCTCTACAGCAAGGAGATGATCGACGCCCTCAAGCCCTACGACTCCTCGCTGCAGGAGAAACTGGTGCTGGGCCGGGTGATCCGGGAGATCGGCCGGTTCGCGCTGGCCAAGGTCGACCAGGTCAGCAACAGCATCCAGGTGCACCGGCTGGTGCAGGCGGTGATCCGGGCGCAGCTCAGCGAGGAGGAGCAGCGCGAGACCCGGCACGCGGTCCACCGGATCCTGGCCGGGGCCCGGCCGGACGACGACGAGCCGATCGACAACCCGGAGACGTGGCCGCGGTTCAACACCATCTGGTCACACCTGACTCCGTCGGAGGCCCGGTACTGCAAGGAGCCGGAGACGCGCAGGCTGCTGATCGACCGGGTGCGGTACCTGTGGAAGCGCGGCGACTTCAAGGCCGCGTACGCGCTCGGCGAGGAACTGCGCGAGGCGTGGAAGGAGATGCTGGGCAACAACGACCTGCAGTACCTGTACCTGCGCTTCCACCTGTCGAACATCCTGCGCTCGCAGGGCCGGTTCGTGGAGGCGAAGGAGCTGGACGAGGTCACGCTGGAGCGGCAGAAGGCGGTGCTCGGCCCCTCGCACCCGCACACGTACATGACCATGAGCGGTCTGGCCAACACGCTGGGCGCGCTGGGCCATTACGGCCAGGCGATGGAGCTGGCGACCGAGGCGCACGAGGGCTTCAGCCAGATCTTCCACGAGGCGCACCCGCGCACGCTGGCCGCCGCGAACAACCTGGCGCTGAACCTGCGGCTCGTGGGTCAGTACACCAGGGCCCGTGAGATCGACCAGGAGGTGCACGACCTGCGTACGGAGGTGCTCGGGCCGGAGCACCCGTACACCCTGTCCTCCGCGCAGAACCTGGCCCGCGACCTGCGTGAGGTGGGCCGGTACGAGGACTCGGTGCAGCTGCTCAGCCGGACGTACGAGACGTACAAGCGGACGCTGGGGCGGGCGTTCCCCGGCACCCTGTCGGCGGCCAAGAACCTGGCGGTGTCGCTGCGCCGGGCCGGCCAGCTGGAGGACGCCCTGCGGCTGACGACGGCTACCCGGGCCCGCTACCGGGCCAAGTACACCTCCGTCAACCCGGACCTGCTGTCCTGCGAGCTCAACCTGGCCTCGGACCTGTTCGCGACCGGGGACCCGGGCGGGGCGCGGGACCTGGCGCAGGAGGTGGTGGACGAGTACATGAAGGTGCCGGGTGAGCGGCACCCGTACACCCTGGCGGCCGTGAACAACCTGGCGGTCTTCCACTGGGGCACGGGGGCCGCCGAGACGGCGGAGGCGATGCTGCGCCAGTCGATACGGGGCATGCGGGACGTACTCGGCGACAACCACCCGCACACGGTGTTCGCCCACCTCAACCTGGCCAACACCCGGGCGGACCTGGGTGATCCGGAAGGTGCTCTGGAGCTGGAACGGCTCGCGGTGATGCGGCTGCGCGAGGCGCTCGGGGCGCATCATCCCGAGACCTTGGCGAGCGGTTCCAACATGGCGGTCAGCCTGGACTCGATGGGCCGCAAGGAGGAGGCGGCCCGGCTGCGGGCGGAGGCGGTGTCCGAGCTGACCCGGCTGCTCGGCGAGGACCACAGTCTGACCCGGTACGCGCGCGACGAGCGGCGGGTCCATCGCGACCTGGAGCCTCTCGCCGTCTGATCCGACGGAGGG
>NZ_JBSGZP010000204.1:0-10946 GCF_053611065.1 Streptomyces sp. NPDC054840 | reverse complement strand
CCGGCATCCGGGCGGGCGAGGCCCGGGTCTGGCTGCGTGACAACCAGGCCCAGGTGGCCGGGGCGGGGACCTCGCAGTTCGGCCCGTGGCGGGTGGGCGACACCGTCGTCAGCGCGATCCTGAGCGGTTTCACCGCGTACGCGGTGGCCGACGGCCAGGAAAAGTGGAAGCTCCCGCTCACGACGCCGCTGTGCGGGATCCCGCCGGCCCCGTCCGCGAACGGCAAGCTCGTGGTGGGGGTGAAGGAAAGCACCTCGGAGAGCTCGCGCTGCACCCACCTCCAGCAGATCGACCTCACCACGGGGCAGGCGGGCTGGAAGATTCCGCTGCCGCCGGAGAACGATCAAGACAGCTCGGCCCAGTTCGAGCCGGTGATCAGCGGTGACACCGTGGTCGTCGCCCGGTCGGCCGTCATGAGCGGGTTCTCGGTCACCGACGGCCGCAAGCTCTTCGGCACGTCCAGCCCGAACGGCTGCTACCCCTACGGCTTCGCCGGGGGCTCGCGGCTGATCGCCATCCGCCAGTGCCCCGACCCGAAGGACGTCGTCGCACGCGGACAGGCGAGGGTCGAGGAGCTGGATCCGGCCACGGGCGGCGCCCGGTGGAGCTACACGTACGCCCCGGACTGGACGGTCGGCCGGGTGCTGTCCACCGACCCGCTGGTGATCGCCGCGCACCACAAGGACAAGAAGACCTGGAACCTCACGGCGTTCGCCGCCGACGGCACGGTCCGCTCGCAGAACTCCCCGGCCTTCGGGGTCAGCGGCCGGTGCAACGGCTTCGGCAACGCGACCGGCTTCCAGGAGTGCTACGCCGTCGCGGCCGACGCCGACTCGCTCTACATCGGCGCGGGCAAGCCCGGCACCAGCCTCGACACCGACGTCACCGACCAGGTCGTCGCGGTCGACCTGAACACCGGCAAGGAGCGGTGGCGCACCACCGAGCAGCCCAAGGGGCGCACCATGTGGCCGCTGGCGGTCGAGGAGGGCAAGGTCCTCACGTACGTCACCCCCGGCAGCGGTGAGGCGGGGGCGGTCGTCTCCCTCGCCGCGGCCGACGGGGCCTCGCGGCCGGTCCTGCAGAGCCCGGCCGCGGCCCGCGGCGCCGAAGGCGTCTTCTACCCCCACGGCGTCCGCATCACGTGGGCGGGCGGACGACTGTTCCTGCTCAACGGCCGGGCCTACAGCCCGGAGCCGCGCAAGGCGAGCCGCGCGATCCTGTCCTTCGGCAAGTAGGGCAGGCAGGTACCAGGAGGGGCACCGTGCAGAACCCGTACCAACAGCCGAGTCACCCCAGCGGCCTGTACCGGCCGCCGCCCTTCCGGGCGCCGCAGGGGCCCGACACCGGCGGGGGCCGGATCAGCAGGAGACGGCTCGCCGTCGCGATCTGCGCCCTGACCGCCCTGGCGGTGGCAGCCGCCGCGACCGGCGTCGCACTCGGCGTCCGCGAGAACCGGGACCGCGCCTCGGCGGCGGCCGCGGCGTCGGCGGCGGACCCGACGAAGCCGCTCGTCGCGGGCTGGAAGACCGTGATCAACCCCAAGCACGGCACCGCCTTCGACGTCCCGCCCGGGTGGGAGGTGATCGAACCCGCGGTGTTCAGCGGCCACGTGGACAACAAGGACTCGGAGAAGATCATCATCGGGCACACGGCCCCCGCCTTCTACAAGTCCCAGTGGTGCAGCATCGACGGCAACGGCGACGGCCAGGTCACGGACGTCCGGCTCGCCAACACCGGAACCAAGGGCGCGGGTGGAGCCAAGGACCCTGCCGACATCGCCGTGAAGGAGGCACCCACCTGGGTCTACGCCGCCTACACCCAGCCGGACAAGAGCGTGGTCAAGGCGGACAAGCCGGTGGAATACACCACGAAGGCCGGGGTCAGGGGGAGTTACGTCAAAGCGCGCTCCTCGGGCGCCCCGCGGACCGACCACTGCGCGGGCGACGGGCAGGCGGTCGTCTTCGGCTTCAGGAACTCCCGGGGCGACCTCGTCTCCTGGGACTTCTACGGCCGCACGGGCGTTCCGGGCGCCGTCGACGATGCCCTGATCATGCGCATCCTCAGCACGGTCCGCCTGGCGGGCGACCCGAAGGACCCGGGCCCCGGACCGTGATCGCCCGGGGCCGTGATCGCCCCGGGGTCCGGGCGGTCGCCTCAGCCCTTCAGGAGGCGGGCCTCCGCCTCCCCGGTGAGGCCGTCCGCGAGGGTCAGCTCTGCCTCGGGGACGGACTGCTGCCACGTCCAGGTGTCGGTGACCGTCTCGGTGACCGGGCGGCAGTCGAGGCCCGTGGCGTGCGCCCGGGAGACGTCTCCCGTATGGATCGCGGCGTGGAAGTCCGTGCCGGGCGGGGCCCAGACGGGGAGGTCGGTCCACGGGGAGAGCTCCGCGGCGGCGATCGCCTCGGGGGAGGTCCAGCGGAGTTCGGCGGCGGCGCCCGTGACCCGTACGCAGATGTCCAGGAGTTCACCGATGGTGGTGTGGCCCGGCTGCGACACGAGGTTGTAGGGACCGTGCAGGGACGACTCCAGCGCGCCCAGGAGCCAGGCCGCCAGATCGCGCACGTCGACGTACTGGAGCGCGGTGTCCCGGGGGCCGGGGGCCGGGATCTCGCCGCCCCGGGCGATGCGGGACAGCCACCACGGCAGCCGGCCCGCGTTCTCGCGCGGGCCCAGGATCAGCCCCGGCCGGACCAGCAGGGTGCGGTCCTCGCCGAACGCGCGCAGCACCGCCAGTTCCGCCCCCCTCTTGTCGGCCGCGAAGTCGGTCGCCTCCGCGTCCGGGTCGCCCTCGGCCAGCGGCCCGAACTCGTCCAGCCCGGCCGGCACCGGCCACGCGTACACCGATCGGCTGGAGACGAAGGCGTAGCGTCCGGCGCGCCCGGCCAGCAGCTCGGCCGCGTCGCGCACCACGGCCGGGGCGCCCGACCAGGTGTCGACGACCGCGTCCCACTCCCCCGTCGCGAGGGCGGCCAGACCGTCCTCCCGCGTGCGGTCGCCGTGACGGACCCGTACGCCGGGCGGTGCCGGGTGCTCGCCCCGGTGGAAGACGGTCACGTCCCAGCCCCGGGCGACCGCGCCCTCGGCGACGGCGCGCCCCGCGAAGTCCGTTCCGCCCAGCAGCAGCAGCCTCATCCTGGTTCCTCTCCGTGGAGCTCGTCCGTCGTGTCGTGCGGCGCGCGAACGCCGCCGGGGGCCGTAGGGGCCGCCGGCGGCGTACGCGTTCGCCGAGGTCCCGGTCAGCGGGCGGTGCGGTCCCGGTACGCCGCGAAGCGCTCGGCGATCTCCTGGGCGCGGCCCTCGGCCTCCGAGAGCTTCATCTCGGCACAGTCGTAGCCGAGTTCCTCCTTCATGATGGCCATGGCGGAGGGCTCGAAGACGACGGTGCCGTCGGCGCGGATCTCGCTGATGCCGTCGTACAGCTGTCCGGAGACGTTGATGGCGTGCGCCTCGTCCGCCGTCATGCCGTCGGGGAGCAGGGCGCGGAACTTGCCGTTCTCGATCGCCACCGGGTAGCCGCCGAGCGCCCCGTCCGCGCCGGGCGCGTGGACCACCGCGTCGCGCTCGTCGGCGAGCGGTTCCAGGACGCTGAGCGCGGAGGAGGCGGTCATCGTCTGGCCGGGCAGACCGCCGGTGCGGCGGTACGCGCCGGGCAGCCGGTTCAGGAGCTCCGCGACGTCCAGCTCGCCGGTGACGTCGCGCCCGTCGAGGCGGATGCCGAGGCCCATGCCGGCGGGGCCGCTGTTGCCGGTGCGGGAGAGGCGGTGCGAGACGTAGTGGTGGGCCACCAGGCGCACCTCGACGTCGGCGGAGCTCACGCCGAGCTCGTCGGCGGCCACGGCGGTGATGCCGGGGACGTTGTTGGCGACGTTGCCGATGCCGATGTGCGGGGAGAGGCCGATCGCGGTGAGCGCGGGGTGCACGGCGTCGGGGTAGGCGGCGTTGACGACCAGGGCCTGCGTGCCGGAGAGGCGGACGGCCTCCATGGCCTTCATCACCGGGACGAGGTGCATGGGCAGCCACGGGCCGTAGTTGGCGGCGTAGACCCGCTGGAAGGCGTCCTGCTGGAGGGTGGAGATGACCCACCAGGACTGGTAGCTGACGGCCAGGAAGATGATGTCGGGGCCGAAGGCGGTTATCCGCTCGGCGGTGCGCGCCACGTCCGTGATGTCGGTCCGCGCGTGACTGACCTCGTTGGTGTAGCCGCGCTGGACGCTGCAGAAGCGCGTCAGGTTGGCGGCCTTCAGGACGGTCTCCTCGTCGCGGCCGACGAGCTGGACGTGGCGGGGGTTCGGGCTGTGCGCCAGCTCGTGGAAGACGCGGCGGCCGATGTCGCCGGCACCCAGGACCATGATCTTGCGGGCGTTGTTCATGAGGTACCTCCGAAGTGTGCGGCAGCGGCGAAGGGGGTGGCGACGGGCGCCATCAGGTGGGCGTCGCGGACGAGTCGGGGCAGCACGCGCATGGACGGGAAGGTGAGCGCGCCCTCCCGGTGGGGCGGGGTCGCCGGGTCGGCGGTGTACTGCAGGACCCGCATCCCGGCGGCCACGGCGGCGTCCACGCCGACCGGGCTGTCTTCGACCACGACGCACTCGTCGGGTGTGACGCCGCACTGCTCGGCGGCCCAGCGGAACAGCTTCGGGTCGGGCTTCCATGCGTCGACGTCGTACGCCGAGAAGAGCCGGCCGCCGAAGTGGTGCAGGATCCCGGCCTTCTCCAGGCGGCTGCGCATGATGGCGAGCGGGCTGTTGGAGGCCACGCACATGCGGTCGCCGACGGCGGCGGTGAGCTGTTCGAGGGCGTACGCGACGCCGTCGATGGGCTCGATGCGGTCGCCGATCAGCTCCTCGCACCTGGCGCGGGCGATCACCATGGCGTCCTGCGGCGGGGCGTTGCCCGACAGGTCCGCCATCAGGTCGAAGCACTCCTGCATCTTCTTGCCGGAGAACAGCTCGTCCCGCTGGTCCTTGTCCAGCCGCAGGCCCATCATCTCGCCGACGTGGGCGATCCCGCCGTTCTCGGCGTCCTGCGTGTCCACGAGCACGCCGTCCAGGTCGAAGACGACGAACTCACCTGCTCGTACGGGGAACTCACTCATAGTCGATCCAGTCCACGCTCTCGATGGCGGCGACGGTCGCGGCCAGTTCCTCATGGGTGGCGGCGGAGCCGATGACGGCCGCCGTGTTGCCGCGCGCGCCGATCCGCCAGTCCACGTCGGCGCCGGGCTCGGCGAGGACGACGACCCGGTCGACGTGGGCGAGGCGGCGCAGGGCGGAGACACCCCGGATGGCACGCACCCGGCGGGCGCCGATGGGCGGCACGGTCAGGTAGTGGAAGGCGATCGGGCCGCCCTGCTTGACCTCGGGGGTCTCGTACGGGAGGCCGAGCGCGGCGGCGACCGCCACGTACGCGGGGTCGGAGGTGCCGGAGCGGACGGCGAGGTCGTCGACCCAGGCGCCGAGCCGGCCGTTGACCTCGATGACCCGGGGGCCGTCGGCGGTCAGTTTGATCTCGACGTCGGCGACGCCGTGGATGTTCAGGGCGCGCACCGCGCGGCAGGCGAGGTCGCGGACCTCGCGCTCCTCGGCCTCCGGTACGACGGAGAAGCCGCCGTAGCCGCCGCGCTCGCGGAACGGCTCGGCCAGCGCGAACTTGCTGGTGACGAACACCGGCCGGACGTCGTCGCCGTCGGCCACGCAGTCCACGGCGATGTAGTCGCCCCACGGCGCCGGGGTGGGCCGCCCGACCAGGAGCTCCTCCAGCATCACGGCCGTCTCGGCGGGTCCGCCGTCGGAGCCGGTGAAGATCGCCGCGAGGGCGGCCCGGCATTCCTCGGGGGTGGCGACGGCCTGCGTGTTGCGGCTGGACGCGCCGATCACCGGCTTGATGATGGCCGGCAGCCCGACGTGGGCGATCGCCTCGTCGGCCTGGGCGGGGTCGGTCAGGGTGCGGAAGCGCACGCTGTCGACGCCCGCCTCGGCGAACCGCCGGCGCTGCAGGTCCTTGTGGGTGATGGCGTCGACGTCGGCCGGCCGGTGGTAGCGCAGGCCGAGGGCCTCGGCGAGCCGCACGGTCGGGGCGATCTGGAACTCGCTGAAGGTGATGATGCCCGCCGGGGCGAGCGCGCGCAGCGCCGCCTCGGTCTGCGCCTCGGTGCGGCCCGCGGTGTTCACCACGGTGCCGACCATCTCCAGGGTCGGGATCATCTCCTGGGCGTGCGCGGTGTCCGCGGTCACGAACACCAGGTCGCAGCCGGCCTGCCGGGCCGCCTCGGCGAGCCGGGTGGGTGCGAGGCTGCCGGCGTCGTAGACGACGAGCAGCACGGGGTGGGCGGGGGTCGCGGTCATGGGTCAGCCTCCGGCCGGGAACGCGCCGGTGCGGCGGGCGACGGTCAGGGCCCCCGCGAGCGACTCGACGGTCGAGTAGGTGAACAAGGTGCGTACCGGGATGTCCAGGCCGAAGTCCTCCTGGAGCCGCAGCGCCACCCGGGTCGCGGTCAGCGAGTCGCCGCCCAGGTCGAAGAAGTCGTCCTCGGCTCCGACCTCGTCGGCGTACAGGGTCTCGGCCCACACCCGGGCCACCGCCCGCTCGGCAGGGGTGCGCGGGGCGATGAACTCGGCCTCCAGCCCGGTGCGTTCGCCGTCGGGTGCGGGGAGCGCCTTGCGGTCGGTCTTGCCGCTGGTGGTGAGCGGCATCCGGTCCAGGAAGACGTACGTACCGGGCACCATGTAGCCGGGCAGGGTGCGCCCGCACCAGTCGCGCAGCGCGCCGATTCCGGGCACCGGGCGGCCGGACACCGGGACGACGTATGCCACGAGCGTCTTCTCGCCGGGGACGTCCTCGCGGGCCGTGACGGCGCAGGAGTCGATGTCCTCGTGGGCCAGCAGCGCGGCCTCGATCTCGCCGAGTTCGATGCGGAAGCCGCGCACCTTGACCTGGTGGTCGAGGCGGCCGAGGAACTCCAGGTCACCGCCGGGCAGCCACCGCACCAGGTCACCGGTGCGGTAGACCCGGCCGGCCGCGAACGGGTTCCGGGTGAAGCGCTCGGCGGTCAGGTCGTCGCGTCCGAGGTAGCCGCGGGCCACGCCGGCGCCGCCGATGAGCAGCTCGCCGGGTACGCCGACGGGGACGGGACGGTCCGCGTCGTCGACGACGTACAGCTCGGTGCCGGCGGTGGGGCGGCCGATGGGGATGGTGCCGGTGGTGTCGGTGATCTCGGCGACGGAGGCGTAGACGGTGGTTTCCGTCGGGCCGTAACCGTTGAGGACGCGGGTGCCGGCGCGCAGCATCCGTGCGGCCAGTTCGGCGGGCAGGGCCTCTCCGGCGGCGAAGATCTCCAGGGCGCGCGGCCGGTCGCCGAGGGCGTCCAGGAGCGGGCGCAGCGCGGACGGCGTGGCCTGTACGAGGGTGACGGCGTGCCGGTCGATCAGCTCGACGAGGGCGGGCGGGTTGTGGATCTGGTCCTGGTGCGCGCCGACGATCCGGCCGCCCGTGATCAGCGGCAGGAACACCTCGACGCCCGCGATGTCGAAGGTGGCCGAGGTGGTGAACAGCACCCGCTCGTTCGCCGGTGCCGGGAAGGTCTCCCGCATGCCGCACAGCAGGTTGTGGAATCCGCCCCGGGTGACGGCGACGCCCTTGGGGGTCCCGGTGGAGCCGGAGGTGTAGAGGACGTAGGCGAGGTGTCCGGGCCCGGCGGCCGCCGCCGGTTCCACGACGGGGGAGGCGGCGATCGCCGCGGCGTCGGTGTCGACCGCGACGAGGGTACGCGGCCCCGCGCCGTCCCCGCCGGACAGCCGCCCGCGCAGCGACTCCTGGGTGACGACCACCGGTGCGGCCGTGTCCCGCAGCACGAACTCCAGGCGGTCGACCGGGTGCTGGGGGTCGAGCGGCACGTAGGCCGCGCCCGCGCGGAGCACCGCGAGCAGCGCCACGATCAGTTCGGGGCCGCGCTCCAGGCAGACCGCGACGGGCACGTCGGGGCCGGCGCCGAGGCCGCGCAGGTGGTGGGCGAGGCGGTCGGCGCGGGCGTCGAGCTCCCGGTAGGTGACCTCCTCGGCGCCGAAGACGACCGCGACGGCGTCGGGAACGCGCCCGGCCTGCTCGGCGAACAGACCGGCCACGTCCACGGCCACGTCCACGTCCCCGGCGGAGTCGGCGGCGGCGTCCGCGTCCCCGGGGAAGGCGGCGCGACCGCGGCCCCAGCCGGTGAGCAGCAGCTCGCGCTCGGCGGCGCCGAGCGGGTCGAGCGCCTCCAGTGCCGGGGGTCTCGGCGATGGCGGTGAGCAGGGTGAGGTAGCCGTCGATGAGCCGCTCGGCGCTCGGCGCGTCGAACAGCTCGGCGGCGAAGTCGACGCGCAGGCCGAGGCCCTCGCGGCCGGCGGCCGGGTCCAGGGCCAGGGTCAGGTCGGGCGGGCAGCCGCCCTCGGCCCGGTGGGCCGGCCCGTCCGTGAACAGGGCCTGGACCACGGGGTGGTGGCCGTCGGCCGCGGGTTCGAACGCGGTGGCGAGGCGGGCCACCGGCAGCGCGGCGGCCCGGCCGCGGGTCAGCGCGGCGTCCGTCCGCGCCACGAGCTCGGCGAAGGCCGGGCCCGCGGCCAGATCGGCGCGGACGACGGCCAGGCCGCCGCCGGGGCCCGGGACACCCACCGCGAGGTCGCGCCGGCGGGTCCACCGGCCGAGCAGCACCTGGTAGGCGGCGAGCAGCACGGCGGACAGCGGGGCGCCGTACTCGGCGGCCGCCTTGTCCAGCGCCCGCGCCGTGCCGGCCGGGACGGTGCGGGTGACGTGACCCAGGGCGCCGGTACGCGCCGAGGGGCGCGGCCGGTCGGTGGCCGGCTCCAGCGGTTCCAGGCCCGCCAGTTCGGTTCGCCAGTACTCCAGCGCGTCGGTCATGACCCCTCCGTCGTGTCGAGGATCCGCGCCAGTGCCTTGCGGTCCGTCTTTCCGTTGTCGTTGAGCGGCAGCCCGCCCGGCAGGTGCGTGAGCAAGGCGGGCACCATGTGCAGCGGGAGCAGCTCGCGCAGCCAGGCGTCGAACCGCTCGGGGTCCACCGCGCGGCCCGCGTAGGCGCCGACCAGCTCGGTCTCGCCGTCCGGGCCGGGCAGGGCGAGCACCGCGGCGTCGATGACGTGCGGGTGGCGGTGCACGGCCGCCTCGACCTCGCCCAGCTCGATACGGAAGCCGCGTACCTTGACCTGCTGGTCGAGGCGGCCCCAGTGCACGAGGAGCCCGTTCTCGCGCCGCACCCGGTCACCGGTGCGGTACCAGTGGCGGTCGGTCAGTACGGTGCTTCCGTCGTAGGCCTCGGCGGGTCCGCCGTCGGCCTCGTACGACACGAACCGCCCGGCGTTCTCGCGCGGGTCGAGATAGCCGCCGAAGCGCTGCGGGCCGCGCACGCACAGCTCGCCCTCGTCGGCCGCCAGGCCGTTCTCGTCCAGCAGCACCATTTCCATGCCCGGGAAGGGGACGCCGATCGGCACGGTGCCGTTGGAGAACTCCGGCCAGTCCGTGGCCGGTCCGGACAGCCCGTGGTTGGTGCAGCACACCGTCAGCTCGGTGGGCCCGTACACGTTGTGGATCACGGCGTTCGGGGCGACCGCGCGCCACAGTTCGGCGTGCTGCGCGGTGACCGGCTCGGCACCGAACATGCTGTGCCGCAGGTTCACGGCCCGGCCCAGGGGCAGGTTGCCGAGCCGCTGCGCCTCGCGGATCACCGAGGGCACCGAGAACCAATGGGTGAGCTCGCGCTCGACGATGAAGTCGACCGGCCGGTAGAGGTCGGCCGCGAGCGGCACCACCAGGGTGGCGCCGCCGCCCCACGTCGCGAACAGGTCGATCACGCTCGCGTCGAAGGTCAGGCCGAAGGTCTGGGTGAGCCGGGCGCCCGGCGCGATCTCGTACCGCTCGATGGTGTGCGCGAGGAACAGCGAGGTGTTCCGATGCCGGATCGGCACGCCCTTGGGCTGGCCCGTGGAACCCGACGTGAACATCAGGTAGGCCTCGCGGTCCGGGTCGTCCGGGACCGGCGGCAGCGACTGCTCCAGTACACCGGTCGCCGTCCCGGACGCCCGCTCGTCCTCGTCGAGTCCGAGGACGGTCGGCCGGTGACGTTCGGGCAGCCGGGTGAACAGCTCGGCGGACCGGGTGTCCACCAAGGCCACCTCGACACCGGCGCGCTGGGCGATGTCGAGGTTGCGCTGCGCGGGATAGTCGGGGTTGAGCGGGACGAGGCCCGCGCCGAGCCGCTGGACCGCCAGGTAGCCGGCGTACGCGGCGACCGAGCGGGTGGCGGCGAGCGCCACCCGGGTGGGCACCGAGCCGTGCTTGGCGGCGATGCGGTCGGCGAGGGTGAGCGCGAGGGCGCGCAGCTCACCGTAGGTCAGTACCTCGTCGCCGATCTCCAGGGCCGGCAGGCCCGGGTGACGCAGGGCCGATTCCTCGAACCACTGGTAGAGCGTGCGCTGTTGCCGGTCGGTCATCGCTTCCTCGGTATCGGTGTGCTGGTCTGACGGGTGCGGCCGCGGGCGCGCATGGCCTCGGCGCGGGCCTGGGCCCGGCTCTGCCCGCGCTCCCCGGCGGCCGAGGGGGCGTCCGTGGCGGGGGCGGCGCCGCCCAGGAAGGCGGCCATGGCCTTGACGGTGGAGTGCCGGAACAGGTCCACCACGTCGACCTCGCGGTCCAGTGCGGTACGCAGCCGGTCGCGCAGCCGGATCAGGAGCAGCGAGTTGCCGCCGACGTCGAAGAAGTTCTCCGACGCTCCGACGGTGCGGCCCAGCACCTGCTCCCAGGCGGCGGCGACGGTCCGCTCCGCGTCGCTCGCCGGTCGCGCGTCGGCCCCGTCGGCCGGCTGTGCGGCCTCCGCGGCGGCCGCCTGGGCGAGCAGCTTGCCGATCGCCTCCCGGTCGGGGCGTCCGCCCGGCAGCAGCGGCAGCGGGCCGGTCAGGTGC
>NZ_JBSGZP010000203.1:0-10971 GCF_053611065.1 Streptomyces sp. NPDC054840 | reverse complement strand
GCCCAGGTCGAAGACGTTCCGCAGTCCCAGACGGTGGCGTCGGCGGTCGTGCCGTTTGGCGGCCTCCAGCTCCGGCGCCCGGTACATCGGGTGGACCGTGCACCGTGCGGCGGCCGAACCGTCGCGGTCCAGAAGGGCGTTGACGGCGGCGCGAGCCGAAGCGTTGGCCCCCTCCATCGTCGCCAGGTCGATGTCGACCGCCACGTAGTCCCCGCTGAGGAAGAAGTTCGGGATACGGGTGCCCGCACTCGGCCGGTTGTGCAGGGTGCCCACCGGGTGGATCAGCAGCTCGTCCTGGTTCGTGGGGTGCGGGGTGCCGAGCCCGTCCACACCCGGGTCCAGGAACCACGAGTGCAGCGTGGTGTCGGTCAGCAGGGCCTTCCCGGTGTCGTTGAGGGAGGCCTTCAGCTGCGCCCACACCTCCCGCGCCACCTCCTCACGGGTGCACTGCTTGGCCGTCTTTCCGTACAGGAGCCCCGGCTTGTCCCACTCGGAGATGTCCACGGACAGGCAGTCGACCGCCGTCCCGTCGCCGTAGTCGGCCGGGAAGTCCCGGGACGGCCAGTGTTCGGCCTGCTGGATCGCCGTCAAGGACCACGGGGAGTCGATGCAGTTGAGGTGGCCGTGCACCAGCTCGGCCCGCTCGGTCAGATAGAACTGGATGCCGGTCATCCAGTCCGTCTCCAGCTTGTCGCAGCGCCCCAGCATCGGATCGGCTGCCCGCAGCGCCGTGCTCCAGGTGCGGCGGGCGTGCTCGACGGGCAACGCGCTCACGTAGTGGTCGGCGGTGACGAGCTGCGCGGCGCCGTCCGGCCCGTCGACGGCGACCCCGCTCACCCGGCCGTCCGCGTACCGCACCTCCCGCACGGTCCAGCCGATCCTGAACTCCACACCGAGGGAGCGCAGGTGGGCCTCCCAGGGGTCGATCCAGGCCTCGTTGGTCGGCAGGTTGAGGATCCGGTCGGGCGGGCCGTCCGCCCCGCGCCCCAGCACGTTGAAGACGAAGGCCTCGCCGAGGGTGCCGACCGTGCGGGTGGAGGCCTCCTCGGCCTTGGTCGCCACGATGTTGCGGGTGATGCCGACGGCGAGGATGCGCCGGTACTCGTTCGACATCCGTTCCGCGCGCACGAAGTCCCACCACGGCGTCCGTTCCCAGACCTCCTCGCGCCGCTCGTCGCAGCTGGTGAGGAAGACCAGCACGCGGTCGACGAAGTACGCCGTCTCGTGCGGCGGGAGCCGGACCAGTGTCTGCAGGATGCCGGCGAGGGCGCGCCGGATCTCCTCGGGCGTCAGCTCGGCGGGGGAGTGCCCGGGCCAGGGGATGGGTCCGCGCAGGTCCTCGCGCCCGGCCGCCCGGGCGAACATCATCTCGCGCGGGGCGACCAGGTTGTCCCACACCCCGGCCGCGTTCCCGGGGAAGGGGATGCGGCGCATGGTGTCGGGCAGGTTGTGGTAGATCCCGGGGATGAAGCGGAAGCCGTGCTCGGCGGGCAGCGGCCGGCGCCCGCCGCGTGCGCTGCCGGGTACGTCCATGCTGCGCGCCTTGCCGCCGAGGGCCCGGCGCTCGTACACGGTCACGGCGTAGCCGCGCTCGGCGAGTTCGTGCGCCGCCGTCAGGCCCGCCACGCCGCCGCCGAGCACCGCGACGCGCCGTCCACCGGGAGGCGGTCCGGACTCGGCGGATGCCGCGGGCGCGGCCCCGGCCAGGACCGCCCCGGCGGCGGCCGCCGCTCCCGCGCCCGCGATGAACGTACGTCTGGAACTTCCTGTGCCCGCCATGGCGAATGCCCCCTCGTTACCGTTGGTAACAATCCGTTCGGCGCAGGAGCATATGGGGGGCGCGATCGACCTGGAAGGCGTAGAAGTACCCGAGCGCACTATGGCGCGAAAGGATTGTTCCGGCGTGCACTGTGGGAACCTTGACTACACGTCACGGGAAGAGGAGCCGGTGCATGCCGAGTGAGCCGTTGTCACAGAAGGAGATCGAGGACCGGTTGCGGGAGCTCCCCGGCTGGGCCTTCGAGGACGACCGGATCGTCCGCACCTACCGGCTGGGCACGCACTTCGCCGCTAGCGCCCTCGTCGTCCATATCGCCGGCGTCCAGGAGGAGTTGAACCACCACTCCGACCTGACCCTCGGCTACAACACGGTCCGGCTCTCCGTGAACAGCCATGACGCCGGCGGTGTGGTGACGGAGTCCGACTTCGCCCTTGCCGAACGGGTGGAGGCCCTCGCCCCGGCCCACGGCGCGAGCTAGCCGATGACCACGCACATACCGTCCGTGAGATCCCTGCTCGACTACGACGCCGAGGCCGAGGCCTACGACGCCACCCGCGGCGGAGTCCCGCGCGCCGAGGCGGCGGCCGCCGCCGTCCTCGGGCTGCTTCCCGCGGACGCGCAGACCCTGCTCGACCTCGGCTGCGGCACGGGCATCGTCACCAGCCGGCTGAGGCGTCCAGCCCTGCGCGTCCTGGGCGCGGACGCCTCCCACGGCATGGCCGCGATGGCCATGCGGCGCGGCGTCCCGGTGATCCTCGCCGACGCGGCCCGGCTGCCGGTCCGGTCGCGATCCCTGGACGCGGTGAGCGCGGTGTGGCTGCTGCACCTGCTGCGCGAGCCGGGACTGGTGCCGGCGGTGATCGCCGAGGCCGCCCGGGTGCTGCGGCCCGGCGGGGTCCTCCTCGCCACCGTGGACAAGGACTCGGCGCACGACGTCGGCAGTGACATCGACGCCGTCTTCGCCGCACACCTGACCCCGACCCCCTCGGACGCATCCGGGGAGGTCGAGGCCTACGCGGCCCGGGCGGGACTGCTCGCGGTGGGCGAGGCCCGCTTCACCGGCCACGGCCAGGGCCGCACACCGCGCGGCTCCGCCGAGGCCCTGCTCGCGGGCCGGTACGCCTCCCGCATCGTCCCGCGCGGCATCACCGCGCGGGAACTGGCGGCCCGGCTGGAGCTGCTGCCGGACCAGGACGTCCCGCGGGCCGAACCGACGTACCGCATACGGAGCTTCGTACGCGTCTGACCCGCGGGAAGACCCGCCCGGAGCCTGCCCCGGGCCACGGCCCCGCCCCCGACCACGGCCCGGAGCCTGTCACACGTCGAACTCGGCCGGGTCCGGCCCGATCCGGCGGCCCGCCGCGCCCGCGCCCAGGGCGTCCAGCGCGGCCATGTCGGCGGCCGCCAGCTCGAAGCCGAACACGTCCAGGTTCTCCCGGATGCGCGCGGGGGTCACCGACTTCGGGATCACGACGTTCCCGTGCTGCAGGTGCCAGCGCAGCACGACCTGCGCGGCGCTGCGGCCGTACGCGGTGGCGATCGCGGTCACGGCCGGGAGCGTCAGCAGCTCCTTGCCCTGACCCAGCGGGGACCAGGCTTCGGTGGCGATCCCGCGCTCGGCGTGCACGGCACGCAGCTCGGCCTGGGGGAAGAGCGGGTGCAGCTCGACCTGGTTGACGGCCGGGACCAGCTCGCTCTCGGCGGCGATCCGCGCCAGGTCGGCCGGGCGGAAGTTCGACACGCCGACCGCCTTGGCGCGGCCGCTCGCCGCGATCTCCTCGAAGGTCTTCCAGATGGCGACGAAGTCGTCGCGCATCGGGCGCGGCCAGTGGATCAGGTACAGGTCTACGTGGTCGAGGCGCAGCTTGGCCAGGGAGTCGTCGAAGGCGCGCAATACCTGGTCCCGGCCCCACTTCTGCTTCGGGCCGTTCCACAGCTTGGTGGTGACGAACAGCTCCTCGCGCGCCAGTCCGGAAGCGGCGACGGCCTTGCCGGTGCCCGCCTCGTTGCCGTAGACGGCGGCCGTGTCGATGCTGCGGTAACCGGCCTCCAGGGCGGTCCCGACGGCGCGCTCCGCCTCCGCGTCCGGCACCTGCCAGACGCCGTAGCCGAGCTGGGGCATGAGCGTGCCGTTGTTGAGCTTGATGGCGGGGACCTGGTTCACGTCTGGTCGTTCCCTCACGTCGGTG
The DNA here is from genome assembly GCF_053611065.1 of Streptomyces sp. NPDC054840. Lineage (NCBI taxonomy): Bacteria > Bacillati > Actinomycetota > Actinomycetes > Kitasatosporales > Streptomycetaceae > Streptomyces > Streptomyces sp. NPDC054840. Next base: position 7,002 of record NZ_JBSGZP010000203.1, on the reverse strand, counting down.
TGGTGGTGCGGCGGGGGTGGTGCGGCCGGGGTGGCGCGGCGGGGTGGAGCGTCGTACGAGGGGCCACAACCGGCCTCTCGTACGACGTATTCCCGCCATCGGCTCCGTGCGTGGCGGTGCGTGGCGGTGCGTGGCGCCCTCACGCGGTCCCGAGGTACGCCTCCCGCACCAGCGGGTTCGCCCGCACCTCGGCCGCGGTGCCCTCGGCCAGTACCGTCCCGAGGTCCAGTACGACGACCCGCGCGCACAGCTCCATCACGAAGGCCACGTTGTGCTCGACCAGCAGCACCGCGCAGCCCTCCCGCTCCGCCAGGCGCCGCACGACCTCCGCGAGCCGGTCCCGCTCGGGCGCGGACATGCCCGACGCGGGCTCGTCCAGCAGCAGCACCCGCGGGGGATCGGCCACCGCACGGGCCAACTCCACCATCCGGGCCTGCCCGACGGGCAGCCCGCCGGCGTACGCGGCTGCGAGCGCGCCGATCCCGCAGTCGGCCAGTACCCGCTCGCCGCGGGCCCGGCGCTCGCGCTCCCGGGCGCGCCGGGCCGGCAGGGCGAGGAGATCGGCGGCCGGCCCGCCCCCGCCGCCCCGCCACTCCTGCGCCACCAGCACGTTGTCGGCCACGCTGAGCTGCCCGAACAACTGCTGCCGCTGGAAGGTCCGGCGTATCCCGTGGCGGGCCCGCCAGACGGGGGAGCGGCGGGTGACGTCCGTTCCGTCCAGCATCATCCGCCCCTGGTCGGGGCGGCGGATCCCGGACAGCACGTCGAACAGGGTGGTCTTCCCGGCGCCGTTCGGCCCGATCAGCCCGCACACCTCGCCCGCGCGGACCCCGAGATCCACCCCGGTCAGTGCCCGGACGCCGCCGAAGCGCACGCCGACCCCGCGGGCCTCCAGCACGTACCCGCTCCCGCTCATGTCGCCATCCCCAGGTAGGCCTCGGTGAGCCGGTCCGCCTCCACCTCGGCCCGGGGGCCGCACCAGGAGACCCGGCCCTGGGAGAGGTAGGCCACGGTGTCGGCGATCCCGAGGATCTCGGCCGCCTTCTCCTCCACCAGGAGCAGCGCCGTCCCGGCGTCACGGAGTTCGGTGAGCAGCGCGTACACATCCTCCACCACGCGCGGGGCGAGCCCGAGCGAGGGTTCGTCTGCGATCAGCACCCTGGGCGGCCGCTGGAGCAGCGGTGCCAGGGCCAGCATCTGCTGCTCCCCGCCCGAGAGCGCTCCGGCGGGGATCCCGCGCCGCTCGGCGAGCCGCGGGAAGCGGGTGTAGACGGCGGCCCGGGCGTCGGCGTCCTCGAGGTACAGGGCCAGGTTCTCCTGGATGGTGAGCGCGGGGAAGATCCCGCGCCCTTCGGGGGCGAGCAGCACCCCGGCCCGCGACCGGCGTACGGCCCCGTCCCGGGTCGCTTCCCGCCCGCCCACGTACACCGCCCCGGCCCCGACCGGCAGCAGTCCGGCGGCGACCCGGCAGGCGGTGCTCTTCCCGGCCCCGTTGGGCCCCAGCACGGCGAGTATCTCGCCCGCGCGGACGGCGAGATCCACCCCGTGCAGCACGAGCCCCCCGTCGTACCCGGCGGTGACCCCGCGCAGTTCCAGTGCGGGACCGGCCCCTGTGTGTCCGGCCCCTGTGGGGTTCTCCCCCGCCCCGCCCCGTCCTGGAAGTGCCGGGCGGGTTCGGTCTTCCCCACCCGTCGGCGTTCGAGGCGCGGGGTCCGGGGCGGAGCCCACGGATACGGTGGCGCGCTGTGCCGTCAGCCCTGGTCGAGCGGGGTTCCGGGGCGGTGACCCGGCGGCGCGCCGCCGTGCGAGCCGCACCGGCACGGCCGCGCAGTATCCGTCCGGGTCGTTGGCCAGGGCCAACCCGGCCAGGCCGAAAAGGATCACCGGCAGATGCGCCGACTCCGTCAGATAGTCCGCCAGCACCCTCGGCGCAACGGCGAACACCAGCCCCGCCACCACCGCGTACTGCGGCCTGCGCACCCCCGCCGCCACAACCACCGCCAGCCACACCAGCCCCGTCATCGCCGTGAAGTCCGTCGCCGTGATCCGGGTGTTGTACGAGGCGTACAGCACGCCCCCGAACCCGGCCAGCCCCGCCGACAGGGTGAACAGCAGCAGCTTCGTGCGCAGTACGGAGACCCCCGAGGCGACGGCCGCCGCCGGGGCCGACCGGACCGCCAGCATCGCGCGGCCCGACGGGGAGTTCCGCAGCGCGGTCAGCCCGGCCGCCACCAGCGCGACCAGAACCACCAGGACCACCCCCAGCGCCCGGTCGTCGGAGAGGTCCACCGGCCCGAACACCGGCCGCGGGATCGACCACCCCGCATCGCCGTTGCGCAGCCACCGCAGCTGGAACAGCACCTGATCGGCGAGGAAGGCCAGCGCCAGCGTGGCCAGGGCCAGGGACCGGCCTCCCAGGCGCAGCGCCGGCAGCGCGACGAGCGCCCCCAGCAGGGCCGCCACGCACGTGCCCACGGCCAGCGCGGCGACGAAGGGCCAGCCCCGGCTCATGAGCAGCCCCGCCACCAGCGCCGCGCCGGTCACGAAGGTGCCCTGGGCAAGCGACACCATCGCCCCGAGCCCGGTCACCACCGTGAAGGACATGAACACGAGCGCGATGGCCAGCCCCTGCGCCAGCAGCCCGCTCCAGAAGGGTGTGGTCACGGTGTAGAACGCCACGCACAGGAGCACCGCGCCCGCCGCCCACATCCCCCACCGCCGCGGCCACGGGGCCCCGGCCAGATGGTCGACCGGCGGCGGGTCGACGGCCGTGACCCCCGCCGCGCGGGCCCGGCGGGTCAGCACCAGCAGCCCGCCGAAGAGGATCAGGAAGGGTACGGCTGTACGGAAGCCGGTGACGGACTCGGCGAAGGACGCGTACCCGGCCACCAGGTTCTGCAGCACCCCGAGCCCGAGTCCGCCCGCGAAGGCGAGCGGCACGGACGCGAACCGTCCGATGACGGCCGCCGTGGCCGAGACGAACAGGAACAGCGTGAAGTCGTGTGCCGACAGCCCCAGCAGCGGCGTCGCCAGCACACCCGCCAGCCCGGCGAGCCCCGACGCGATCATCCAGGCCACCGACGACAGCCGGTCGGCGCTGATGCCGCGCAGCTCGGTCAGCGAGCGGTTGTCGACGGCGGCCCGCAGGTGCAGCCCCAGTCGCGTGTGCCGCATCAGCACCCACAGAGCCACCGCCACCAGTGCCGTCACCACCCAGGTGATCAGCTGGTCGGAGTCGATGCCGACGCCGTCCCCGAGCTGCCAGGACTTCGCCGGGCTGGGCCCCACCCCCGGCAGCCCGAACTGGTTCTCCGCCGGCCGCACCGGCGCGCCCGCGTCCGCCAGCCGCTCCACCGCCCACAGCCCGGCGGCCGGCAGGGCCACCAGCAGCCCGATGGTGGCCACGATCTGCGCGGTCTCACCGACGCGGGCGAGCCGCCGGAACATCAGCCGGTCCAGCCCCCAGCCGAGGCCGGGGGCCAGGACGCACACCACCATCAGGGCGGCCGGGACGGCGGGCCAGCCCAGGCCCGAGCGCAGCTCGTAGAAGGTGAGGGCGCACAGGTAGGCGGTGGCCCCGTGCGCGAAGTTGAACAGTCCGGACGCCGAGTACGACAGCACCAGCCCGGTGGCGAGCAGTGCGTACAGGGCGCCGGAGACCAGACCGCTCAGTACGAAGACGAGCAGATCCCCCATGCCGCTGCCCTACTTGAAGGGGATGGGTTCGTAGCACTTGAACGGTACGGAGACCTCGTACGCGCCGTTCATCAGCTGTACGAGCGCCCCGCAGCCGAAGCTGTCCTTCTGCCCCTTGGGCTCCGCCCGGTCGCCGACGAGCGTGCCGGTGTCGGAGAAGCCCTGCGCGGCGGCCTGGAAGGACTCGACGGTCAGGTCCTTGCCGGCCCTCTGCGCGATGGAGACGAACAGGTCGGCCGACATGTACCCGGTGAGCATGTGCATGCTGAGCGGAACGTCCTGGCCGCCCGCGGCGGCCTTGATGTCGGCCTTGAACTGCGCCATCTTCGGATCGGTCGACTCGAAGGGCTGGAACTGCAGCAGTATGTGGACCCCGTCGAGGGCCTGCCTGGTGGCGTCCTTGGCGAGCAGCCCGGGGTCGTAGTCGGTCGGGTCGGAGAGCAGCCCCTGGTAGCCGCTGCGCTTGAGCGCGGTGAAGAGTCCGATGTTGTTCGGGGTCTGCATGACGGAGACGACGGCGTCCGGGGCCTTTCCGTCGTCGGCGGCGAGGATCTCCTTCACGTACGCGGACCAGTCGTTCGGGACGGCGGTGGCGGGCACGGAGGCCTTGGCGTAGGAGACCTTGAAGCCGGCGCTGGTGAAGCCCTGCTGGAAGGTCCGGATGCCGAACTTGCCGGCGTCGCTGTCGTTGGCGATGATCGCGACCGATCTGCCCCGGGTCCCGCCGAGGATCTGTCCGATGCCCTCGGGCCAGGTCTGGTTGAGGGTGCCGCCGGGGGTGGGGACCAGGCAGCCGTTGAAGCCGTAGATGTGCTTCGGGCCGCAGAAGGCGGGCAGGGTGCCCCAGCCGAAGGTGGGGACCTTCTCCTGCTCCAGGAAGTCCGCGCCGGAGAAGGTCACCGAGCTCATGGGGGCGACGGCGAAGACCTTGTCCTGCTGGACGAGTTTGCGGGCGGCCGCCAGGTTCTTGGCGGGGTCCTGGCCGTCGTCCACCGCGCCGAGGTAGTCGATCTTCCGTCCGTTGATTCCGCCCTCGGCGTTGGCCCGGAGGTAGCGGGCTTGGGCACCGAGGTCGGTGTCCTTCTTGCTGTAGCCGCCGGAGCTGGTCATCGACACGATCCCGCCGACCTTGACGGAGTCGCCGGTCACACCGCGGGAGTTGCCGGGCACGTCGCCGGGTTTGCCGGAAGAACTGCCGTTGGTGGAGGCGGAATTGCACGCGGAGACGAGCGCGAGGGCCGCCGCCGCGGCGGCCAGGGTGCGGATCGGTCGCAACATGTCGGGGATCCCCTCCGGTCGGAATCCCCGCATTCTGTGCGCGACCTGATGGATCGTCAATAATGCTGTACATGGGAATTGACGAACCGTCAGATCGCGGGTCAGGAGGAGTACAGGGCCGCGACCTCCTTCGCGTACGCCTTCTCGATCGCCCGGCGCTTGAGCTTCAGCGACGGTGTCAACAGCCCCCGCTCCTCCGTGAACTGCTCACCCAGCACCCGGAAGGTGCGGATCGCCTCCGCCTGCGAGACCAGGGTGTTCGCGGCCACCACCGCCCGGCGGACCTCCGCCGTCAGCTCGGGGTCCCCCACCAGCTCCGTCGCCGGCAACTGCGGCCGGCCGCGCATCGACAGCCAGTGCGCCATCCCGTCCATGTCCAGCGTGAGCAGCGCCGCGATGTACGGCCGGTCGTTGCCCACGAGCACGCACTGCGACACCAGTGGATGCGAACGGACCCGCTCCTCCAGCGCGGCGGGCGCGACGCTCTTGCCGTTGGAGGTCACCAGGATGTCCTTCTTGCGCCCGGTGATGGTCAGGTACCCGTCCTCGTCCAGCCGGCCCAGGTCCCCCGTGGCCAGCCAGCCGGCGCGCAGGACCGCCTCCGTGGCGGGGGGGTCGTTCAGGTATCCGGAGAAGATGTGGTCGCCGTGCAGCCAGACCTCCCCGTCGTCCGCGATGTGCACCGTACTGCCCGGGATCGGCCGCCCCACCGTGCCGTACTTGGTCGCCCCCGGCGGGTTCGCGGTGGCCGCCGCGCACGACTCGGTCAGCCCGTACCCCTCGAACACCGTGATCCCGGCCCCGTCGAGGAACAGCCCCAGGCGGCGCGACATCGCCGACCCGCCCGACATGGCGTGCCGCACCCGGCCGCCCATCGCCTCGCGCACCTTCCCGTAGACGAGCCGGTCGAACAGCTGGTGCTCCATGCGCAGCGCGGCCGAGGGCCCCGGCCCGACGCCGAAGGCCTTGCGCTCGCGCGCCTCCGCGTACCGCACGGCCGTTTCCACCGCCCGGTCGAAAGGGCCACTACGGCCCTCCGCCTCCGCCCTGCGGCGGGCGCTCGCGAAGATCTTCTCGAAGACGTACGGGACGCCCAGGACGAAGGTCGGCCGGAAGGCGGCGAGGTCGGGCAGCAACTCGGCCGCCGCCAGAACCGGTTGGTGGCCCAGCTTGACCCGCGCCCGGACGGCGGCCACCTCCACCATGCGCCCGAACACGTGCGCCAGCGGCAGGAAGAGCAGGGTGGACGGCTCCTCGCCATGCCGGGCCTGGAAGACCGACTCCCAGCGGCTGACCAGGGTGTCGCTCTCGTACATGAAGTTGGCGTGGGTGAGCACGCACCCCTTCGGCCGGCCCGTCGTCCCGGAGGTGTAGATGACGGTGGCGGTCGCGTCGGGCGTCACAGCACCCCGGTGCCGGTGCACGACGTCCTCGGACACCCCGCGGCCGTCGGCGACGAGCCCGTCGACCGCCCCGGCGTCGAGCTGCCACAGCCGGCGCAGGTTCGGGAGCCGGTCGATGACCGAGCCCACCGTCATGGCCTGGTTCTCATCCTCGACCACGCAGGCCGTGCAGTCGGAGTCGAAGAGGATCCAGTGCACCTGATCGGCGGAGGACGTCGGATACACCGGGACAGGCTGAGCGCCGATCGCCCACAGGGCGAAGTCGAACAGGGTCCACTCGTACCGGGTGCGGGACATGACGGCGACCCGGTCCCCGAAGCGCACGCCTTGGGCCAGCAGCCCCCGGGCGAGCGCGAGCACCTCGACGGCCAGCTCCCGGGACGTCACGTCCCGCCACACCCCGGCGGTCTTCCGGCCGAGCACCACCCGGTCCGGCTCCTCGCGGGCGTGCTGGAAGACGATGTCGGCCAGGCCGCCGACGGGCGCGCCCGTGACGACGGGTGGGACGGTGATTTCGCGCAAGGCCCCGCTCCTCTCCGCGCGCCGCGGTGAACGTACCTCATGGTCAACAGGGGTTCATCGGCCTTCGTATACCTCCACAAGACCTCCCCAGTGATCACCGCAG
>NZ_JBSGZP010000202.1:0-10983 GCF_053611065.1 Streptomyces sp. NPDC054840 | reverse complement strand
CGTCCAGGAAGCCCCCTCGGAGCTGTCCGAGCGCTGACCGGGTCGGCGCCGCGCGCCCGGGTACGCCCAGGCGGCGGGCAGATGTACCAAGCCCGCCCCCTGCGGGGTGGAATCCCGGCGCGTACAGCCCGGGCTCGCGTACGAAGGACCAGTACATTCCCCATTTAATCCGGTTAATCCGGTTGGTTCGATCTTGGGGATGCGCCTTGCGTCGTACGGCTGTCGCTCTGACCCTGCTGACCGCCCTCTCCTGCGGGTCCTTCGCGGGCTCCCAGGCCGTCTCGGCCGCGAGTGCGTCCGCAGGCGGTGGCAGCGGCCGGGGCACCAACATCCTGGTCGTCGGCATCGACAGCCGCGCCGGGCTCTCCGCGGCCGAGAAGCGGCGGCTCCATGTGGGCGGCAAGGGGTGCAACTGCACCGACGTGATGATGCTCGTCCACCTGTCCAAGAACCGGCGGCGCGCGAGCATCGTCTCCATCCCCCGCGACAGCTACGTCGAGTACGCAAGCACCGCCGCCACCGCCACCGCCACCGCCCCGGCCCGCAGCGGCAAGATCAACGGTGCCTACGCGATCGGTGGTGGCCCGCTCACCGTGGCCACCGTGGAGAAGGCCACCGGACTCCACATCGACCACTACCTGGAGACCGGTTTCACGGGCTTCGAGCAGACCGTCGACAACCTCGGCGGCGCCACCCTGTGCACCGACAAGCCGCTCAAGGACGAGAACTCCGGGCTCGACATCGGCGCCGGGCGCCACCTCGCCGACGGGAACCGGGCCCTGCGCTACGTACGGGCCCGGCACGTCAACCTCCGGCCCGGCGACCTGGGCCGGGTCCGCCGCCAGCAGCGCGTAGTCGACGACCTGCTGGCCCGGCTCACCGCGGAGGGCGCCCTGGCCGGCCCCATCAGCACGGCGCGCACCGTACGCACCCTGCTGAAGACCGTGCGCACCGACGAGCGCACCGGCCTTGACGACCTGGTCCGCATCGGCTGGGCGCTCGGTCACCTCCGCACGGACCGGACGGAGTTCGCGACCGTCCCCATCCGCCTCTTCGACCACCGCGTCCCCGGTGTGGGTTCCACCCTGGTGTGGGACGAGGCCCGCTCCGCCGCGCTGTGGGAGGCGCTCGCCGCGGACCGCCCGATCACGGGCGACACCCGGATCCAGCCCGTCGTGGAGAATCCGGCCCCCGCCGACCCGGCCCGGATCGCCGTCCGCGTGGACGACGCCGATGTCGCCGCCGCCCTGCGCGGCAACGGGTTCGTCGTCACCGACACCTCGGCGACCGCGGCGCCGGAGCCCTCGGCGGGCCCGCCGGTCATCCGCTACGCCACCGGCCAGGAAGAGAACGCGGCGACCGTCGCGGCCGCGCTGCCCGGTGCCCGCCTGCAGGAGGACCCGGAGCTCGACGCGGTCGTCGAGGTCACCGCCGGCGCACGGCCCGTCCCGGTCAAGACCGTCACCTTCGACCGCAACCTGGCCGACGGCGCCCCCGTGACCGCCGACCGCCTCCGCTGCGCCGGAGCCCCGGCGGCGGCCGGGGCCGCCCCGCCGGGGAGCGCCGTGGAGCCGTCCGGGCGACGATGAGAGATGTGAGCCATGCACCGTCACGAGGCCGTTCCGGAGGAGCGGGTGCAGGATGCATGAGGAGATGCCGCTCGACGACCTGATCAGCAGCGCCGCCCAGGACGCCGGAGGCTGGCTGGGCGCCCTGCCGGTCGCCCTCGTGGCCACCAGCGCCGAGGGGATGATCGTGCGCTGGAACCACGGCGCCCAGCAGCTCCTGGGCTACGCCCCGCCCGAGGTGCTGGGGCGGCACATCTCCGATCTCCTCCATCCGGGAGCCGACCGCAGCCTGGGCCGGTCCTTGTGGGAGACGGCCGCCACCGGGCGCGGGGTCATGGGTACGGTCACCGCCTGGCACAGCAACGGTCACCCGTTGGAGCTGGAGATCTGGGCCTGCCCGGTCCCGGACCGCCACCACGGCGCCTCGGCCGTGCTGGTGTTCGCCGCGGACGCGCACGCCGCCCGCCGTATCCGAGGGTCGTCGGCCGTCTGGGACGGGCTGTTCTCCCGCTCGCCGGTCGGCATCGGGGTGCTCGACACGCAGCTGCGGTTCCTCCAGGTCAACCCGGCCCTCGAAGCGATGAACGGGCTGGCGGAGTCCGCCCATGTGGGGCGACGGCTGGCCGAGTTGCTGCCCGAGGTGAACGCCGACGAGATGGAGCGGGCGATGCGCCAGGTCCTGGACACGGGTGAGCCGGTCCTCGACCGGCGCCGTACCGGCCGGACCCCGGCCGACCCGGACCACGACCATGTGTGGTCGTGCTCGTACGTGCGCGTCGAGGACCCCGGCGGCCGGCCGATCGGCGTGATCGCCTCCCTCCTCGACATCACCACGCAGCAGCGTGACCACACCGAGGCCGAGGCGGGCCGGCGCCGCCTGGCCCTGCTCAGCGAGGCGAGCTCCCGTATCGGCGCCAGCCTCGACCTGGAGCGCACGGCCCAGGAGCTCGCCGACCTCGCCGTCCCGCACCTCGCGAGCGCCGTCACGGTCGACGTCCTGGACTCCCTCGCCCGCGGCATCGAGCCGGGCACGGGCCTGGCCGGCGGCGTGGCCCTGCGCCGTCTGGGCAAGGCGCCACTGACCGGCTCCTCCGTCACGCAGGCCCTGGCGCCTTTGGGCCGGACGCTCATCTTCCCCACGACCGCCCCCTACACCCAGGCCCTGGCGGCCCGTCAGTCGTTCCTGATCGCCCACCTCGACGAACGGACCGTCGCCCCCGCGGCGCGGCACTCCCCCAAACCGGCCCAACTCCTGGAGCTGGGCGTGCACTCGTTCATGATGACCCCGCTCATCGCCCGCGACATGGTCCTCGGCGTCGCCACCTTCTACCGCACCGGACACACCGGCGCCTTCGGATCCGACGACGTCACCCTCGCGGGAGAGCTGGCGGCCCGCGCCGCCATCAGCATCGACAACGCGCGCCTCTACCACCATGAGCACGAGACCGCGGTCGTCCTCCAGCGCAGCATGCTCCCCCAGCACATCACCCCGCCGCCCGGGATCGAGATCGCTCACCGCTACCTGCCGGCCAGCGACGTCAACGAGGTCGGCGGTGACTGGTACGACGTCCTACCCCTCAGCGGAGGCCGGGCCGCGCTCCTCATCGGCGACGTCATGGGCCACGGCATCGCGGCCGCCGCCGTGATGGGACGGCTCTCCGCGACCGTCCGTGCCCTCGGCCGCCTCGACATGCCTCCCACCGCCCTGCTGCACCAGCTCGAAGCCACTCTCGCCGACCTGTCCGACCCGATGCTCGCGACGTTCCTCTACGTGGTCTGCGACCCCGCCACCGGCCATTGCACGGTCACGCGCGCCGGACATCCGCCCCCGGCCGTGGCCCAGCCCGACGGCACCGTCTACCTCGTCAAGACCCCGCCGGGCGTCCCGCTGGGCGTCGGGGGCATCTCCTTCACCACCACCGACATCGCCCTTCCGCCCGGCAGCACCCTCGTGCTCTACACCGACGGCCTCATCGAGGCGCGCAGCCGCGACATCGACGAACGCCTGACCGAGCTCACCGGCCTGCTCGCCACGCCCCAGCAATCGCTCGACCACCTCTGCGACACCCTCATCACCCACCTGGTCCCCGCCTCCGCCGACGACGACATCGCCCTCCTCGCGGCCCGTATCGGCGTACCCGCCCGCCGACCACCCGGTTGAATTCGGGCCATCGGCCCTCCGGCGCTGTCACCGCACACGCCTGTCCCCGTACAGTCCGTGATGCCGAAGCGACCCTCGGGCACCGTCCCGACCGCCGGACAGGAGAAGAGCCATGGCCATCGACGCCGGCAGCGGGCCGCCCGCCCCACAGCGGTCCGGGACGGGGCGGCCGCTCCCTGAGGCCGACGCCGATGCCGTGGCGCGGTGGCGCGCCCACAAGGGTGAACTGGTCGACCTGTTGGCGCAGGTAAGGGAACGGCTCGGCGGGGTCGCCGCGTTCCGTCTCGGGCCCCGGCCCACCGTCCTGGTCACCAGGCCCGAGGCCGTGCGGCACGTCCTCGCCCTGCACCCGGACCGGTACGTCAAGCGCTCCCACCGCGCCCGTCTGCTCATCGGTGACGGGGTGCTCGCCGCGACCGGCGAGGCCTGGAGGACTCAACGGAAGCTGCTGCAGTCGCAGTTCACCGGGAAGGGGATGCGCCGCTACGAGGAGCGGATCATCGGGGCGGCCCGGACCACGGCCGGACGGTGGGCCGATCACGCGCGCACCGGGCGGACCTTCGACCTGGGTGAGGAGATGCGCCGCTTCGCCCTGGACACCATCTGGCGGGCGCTCACCGGGCACCCGCTCGACGACACGACGGCGCACGAACTGACGACCGTGGCCACCGTGGTAGCCGCGCTGCCGAGTCTGCCCGCCGACCAGGTGGACGCCCGGGACGCCGTCGCCGACGACCTGGCCAGGATCGACGAGGTCGCCCGACGGGCGGTGGCCGCGGCCCGGGACGGCGCCCCCGGACCCGACGGGCCGGGGCTGCTCCAGGTGCTGGTCGGCGCCTCGGCCGAGCGCCCCGAGTACACCGACCGGCTGGTGCGGGACGAGCTCGTCACACTGCTGGTCGCCGGCCACGAAACCACCGCGACCACGCTCACCTGGCTCTACCTGCTCCTCGACCGCCACCCCGCGGCCCGCGAGGAGGCGCTCGCGGCCGGTCGCGAGGGCTCACCGGAGCGGCGCGAAGCCATCCAGGCGCTGGTCGGCGAGACGCTCCGGCTCTACCCGTCCGCCTGGATCCTGCCCAGGCACGCCGCCGAGGCCGACGTCCTGGCGGGCTACCGCGTCGAGGCGGGCACGGATCTGCTGGTCTGCCCCTACCTCACCCACCGGGATCCCGAACTGTGGCCGGACCCCGAGCACTTCGACCCCCGGCGCTTCACCGTCCCCGGTGGCCGTCCCACCCGGCCCGGCGCCTATCTGCCGTTCGGCATCGGCCCCCGCGCCTGCCTCGGCCAGCAGTTCGCGCTGCGGGAGTCGGTCGCCCTCCTCGAACTCCTGCTGCCCGCCCACGTCCCGTGCTTCCGGGCCGTGCCCACCCGTGCGGCGTACAGCATCACCGTGCGCCCCGACGGCCCGACGCCCGTCACCCTGACCCGCTGAGGGGTGGGCGCCGTCACCGCTCGGGGCCATGCGCACACCGCCTCCGCGGCGGCCTCCCTCACGACCGGCTCGTCCTCGACGACGAGGCGCGGCGGATCGCGTCCAGGGTGTGTGACACGTCCTCGTCGGTCGTCGACCAGTTGCTCACCGAGATGCGCATGACGCGGCGGCCGTGCCAGGTGGAGCCGCTGATCCATGCCGCGCCCTCGTCGAGGAGGCGGGCCAGCACCTGGTCGGTGCGTTCGTCGTCGCCGAACTCGGCGCAGACCTGGGTGAAGACCACGTCGTTGAGGACGGTCGCGCCGTCGATGGCGTCGATGCCGGCGGCGAAGGCGCGGGCGTGCCGGCACAGCCGGTCGACGAGGCCGGCCACGCCCGGGCGGCCGAGGGACCGGAGGGCGGCCCATACGGTGAAGGCGCGTCCGCGGCGGGAGAGTTCGGGGACCTTGTCGATGGGGTCGCCGTGTTCGTGCTGGATGAGGTAGTCGCCCCGCAAGCCCATCGCTGACCGGAGCGCGGCGGGGTCGCGGACGATGGCGAGGCCACAGTCGTAGGGGACGTTCAGGGTCTTGTGGGCGTCCGTGGCCCAGGAGTCCGCCTCTGCGCAGCCGTCGGTGAGGTGGGCGTGGGTCGGGGACGCGGCCGCCCACAGGCCGAAGGCGCCGTCCACATGCACCCACGCGTCGGCCTCGCGGGCGGCGCGGATCGTCTCCCCGAAGGGGTCGAAGGCCCCGGAGTGGATGTCGCCGGCCTGCAGGATCACGATCGTGGGGACAGGGACGGTGGCGGGGCCGCGGGCCGCCAGGGTGCGGCGCAGGGCCGCCGGGTCGATGCGTCCTTGCGTGTCCGCCCCGACGAGTTCGGGCCGGCCGAGCCCCAGGTAGCGCAGGGCCAGATCGATGGCCATGTGGCGGTCCTGGCCCGCGATGACCCGCACGGGCGGTCCGCCGGCGAGTCCGTCCCGGGCCACACTCCATCCGGCGCGCCGCAGCACCGTGTCGCGCCCTGCGGCGAGGCAGGTGAAGTTCGCCATGGTGGCACCGGTGGTGAAGCCGACGGCACTGTCGGGCGGAAGGCCGAGCAGGTCGCGCAGCCAGGCGCCGGCGATCTCCTCCGCCGCCGTGTAGGCGGGCGAGACCGCGCGCATCACGCAGTTCTGGTCCCAAGCGCTGACCAGCCAGTCCGCCGCGAGCGCGGCCGGCTCTGTGCCGCCGACCACGAACCCGTAGAAGCGGCCGCTGGGGAAGGCGGTGAGCCCCGGCTCGCAGGCCGTGGCCAGCAGATCGACGACATCGGCGGGCGTGGTCGGCTCGTCGGGCAGGTCGGCGCCGAGCGCGCGCACGATCTCGTCGACCGAGGCGCGGGCGGGAACCGGGCGGTCGGACAGGCTGGCCAGCCAGCGGACGGCGTGCCCGTGCGCCTGTCGGAGCGCCGCCTCACGCGCGTCCATACCTCGGACTATGGGACACACCCCGCCCGCCCGCAAGCGGCGGGCCTGCGGGCAGGAGGGCGCGGAGTCAGTGGATGACGCTGAAGCTTCGCCAGGGCAGGCTCATGGGGGCCGTGACGTTGGAGAGGGTGGTGGCGACGTAGATCCCTTCGGCCTTGTCGGTCTTCTGACAGTTCTCCGTCCGGTACAGGACGACGTCGACGAGGGTGTGGTTCTCGACGTGCGTGGCGCCCTTCGGGATGCCGATCCTGTGGCAACCGGTGACCGGCGTGTTGGAGTAGCTCAGCTCGACCGGCGAGTCGTGCCCGCGGAAGGTCAGCATGCCGACGGTGCTCCGGCCCATGCCCGAGCAGGCGCTCGCCGTCAGCAGCAGAGCTGCGACGCCCACGATGGTGCTGATACGTCGGCAGTGGGACATGGGCTCGGTCCTCGTCTGTGCGGTGGTGACGGTCCTTGTCCACAGCCTGACCCGGCGGGGGGCGGCCGTCCTCCGTTGCTCGGCCGACCGGATGAACGGGAACGTGCCGGGGACCGTCACCCTGGGCCGACGGGCCGACGGGCCGACGGGCCGACGGGCCGACGGGCCGACGGGCCGCCCTACAGGCTCAGTGCGTCCTCCGCGTTGTTCATCCAGGCGGTCACGGAGTTCTTGTCGGGCGAGACGTACAGGCCGGGAGTGGACGCCTTCAGCGGTGTCTGCTTCAGGTCGGACTCGGTGTTCATGGTCAGCGCGATCGAGTTGACGGTCTTGCCCTTCCCGTCGTGGGCCCCGCCCATGAGCCCGGCATAGGCCGACTGGCCCGGTTCCAGCCGGAGCGCGTCCTCGACGCCCGGGGCCGCGCCCCGCTCCGTGGCCTGGCCGTCCAGATCGCCGAAGGTGACGATCGGATGCCCGAGCGCCCTGCACGCCTTGGTGCCCTTGTTGGTGATCTTCAGCAGGTAGCTGCTGGTCGTGGGCTCGGCCAGGCCGGCGGTGAACGTCACGTCGAGCGTGCTGCAGGGGAACACGTCGAAGTCGGGGTCGGTCGAGCCCGACTTCGCCGGCTTCGTGGGGGTCGCGGTCTTCTTCGGCGCGCCGGACTTCGACGGAGCCGCGCTCGCTACGGCGCTCGCGCTCCCGCCGGGGCTCACCGTCGGGCTCGCGCTCGGTGTCCCGGGCCCGCCCGCCGCGCCGTCCTCGGTGGGTCCACAGGCCGTCAGGGCCAGTGCGGATACGGCGGCGAGGGCGATGGCTGCCTTGCGTACGGTGCTCATGATGGGGTCCCCCCTGGGGAAAGCGCGGAACGCGCCGGGCTGGGCCGGGCTGGCTGAGCACCAGCGTCCCGCAGAAGCTTCACAGCTTGGTGACGGTGTGTCGTCGGATCGACCACGGTCGCGAGCCCGGCCTGATCGGCAAGGCACCCCTTTGAGGCCCGCCGGGGATGACGGGACAGCCCTTAGCATCTGGGTCCATGGGGACACCGGAGGAGAAGGACCGTGCGGGCGCGTGGCGGGTCACCGTGCGGGCACGTGGACGCACGACCGGTCCGCCGCCGGGCGGTCCGGCACGGCCCGTGGGCCGGCCGCTCGCCCGGCGGGGGGACCTGCGCATCCACGGCACCGCCGGGAAAATCAGCTGCGTGGACGCCTCGGGCCGTACCCGCTGGACCGCACTCTGTTCCGGCGTCCCCAACGCCGCCCACGTCTCCGGCGGACGGGTCCTCGTCACGACGGACTCGCTCGCGTACACGGCCTGGGGCAACCTGGGCCCGGCCGTACTCCTCGACCTGGCGGACGGCAGCCGGATCGCCGAACTGCGCGGCGCGCGCGGCGCGGCGCTGGGCGGCGGCCGGTTCGTGCTCGGTCTGGAGGGCTACGACGCCTTCGACAGCTGGGCTTACGACCGCGACGGCACGCTGTACGACTCCTGGCGCAGCTATGGCCATTACGTCGTCGGGACCGGCCTCCGCGTCGTCGAGACCGACCGGAAGATCCCCACCAGCAGCCGGGTGGTTCGGCTGCTGCCCGGTGGCGGCGTCGAGCGCGGACCGTCGCTCACCGGCCCGCAGACCCCGGAGCCGCTCGTCCTCGCGGACGGCACGATCCTGGTGCTCGACGCCGGAGTGCTGCGCGCCGTAGGCCGCCGGCTGGAGGACCGGGTCCTCGCCGAGCTCCACGCCATCGCCCCCGGGGAAGCGTGGCGTCACCGTGGCGCGCTTCACCGCTCCGGTGACGACATCATCGTGACCATCACCGAACAACACCCCGACCGGCCCGGCGAGGACACCTGCCGGACGTGGACGTTGACCCTCCACCCGGCCGGATGAGCCCGCGCGAGCCCGGTTGCTGCGGAGCCGGCCGGGGAAGGGCGTCAGTTGGCCACCACGGTCAGTACGGCCGAGACGACCGTGACCGCTGAGGCGGCCACCATCCAGTTCCGGGCCCGGCCCGACAGCACCGGGATCCCGTCGGCTTCGGGGTCGTCCTCCTCGGATTCCTCCTGCGGCTCCCGCCGGCGCGGACACGACCCGCAGGCCGGATCGTGGACCAGTGTGTCGAGCCAGACGACACCATCGAGCGGCGCCCGAGCGAACAGCATCCCGTCAGATTCCATAACCGGACAACGCCATGAGCCGCATCAGGCCACTGCCGGAACCCGGACCGAGGCCCAACCGTTGCCGACCAGCCGATCGGACAATGAGGTGAGCGCACCGGAGGGCCTCGGTGCGCGCGCCCGGATCACCGGCCGCGGCGGTTGTCGTAGATCGTGAGGCAGAGCTCCTTCATCGCGGCCTCCGCCCGCCTGGGGTCCGCGCCGTGGTCGATCGCTTCGAGGGCGGCGGCCGCCGAGGTCCGTACCGGGTACGGCAGGCCCTCGTAGGCGGAGATCCGGTAGGCCATCTTTCGGCGGGCCTCCCGCTCGGCCTCGCTCACCCCGTGGGCGGTGAGCGGAAAGACGGCCGCCTGGTAGGTCGCGATGCAGACGAGCGCGGCGTCGGCGAGGCCTTCCGCGTAGCCGTCGGCCGGAACGGTCTCGCGGTCGGGCTGGAAGAGGGCGAGGACCTGCCGGCGGGAGAAGAACGATCCCAGCCCGGCGCCGAGGCCGGCCACGGCCGCGAAGACCACGGCCAGCAGCCGGCCGGACAGGAGCAGACCGAGGCAGGCTCCGGCGACCGCGCCGCAGGTCACCAGGACGAAGGTGATCATCAGGTGGATACGCGCGCCGAGCGGGGACTTCATGGCAGCAGTATGCACAGTGCCGTCGGCGCGGGAGGACCCGGCGGGCCGCCGCCGCCCCGTGCCCCGGTGGGTGTCACGCGCGGCGGTCGGCGGCGTCGAAGCGGGCCAGGGTCAGGGCTCCGGCGTGCAGGCACTCCTCCAGTGCGCGGTACGTCGCCTGGTCCAGGCCGCCCAGGGCCTGTGCCACGTCTTCGGTGGCGTCCCGGGCGATCTCGGTGGCCAGGTCTCCGGGCGGGGTACGGGGTCCCAGCTTGCTCACGGCCGATGCGGCCCGCGCCGGGGTGAGCAGGCCCGTGCCGTGGGCGAGCAGCCAGCCGGGGACTCCTGCCGCGCCTTCGGCGGGAGCCTGGTAGGGGCGCGAGCCGTCGAACCGCTCGTCCTCGGCGAAGGCGGGCTGCTTGAACTTGGCCATGGGCCGCCCGGGTTCGCGGGATCCGTCGGCGGGTTTGACGACGAGGCCCTCGGCGAGGTTGTCGGGCAGGGCGGGCAGGCCCAGCAGCCCGGGCAGCCGGGTGGGGAAGACCGCCGGCAGCTCCTGGAGCCGTGCGAGCGGGCCTTCGGCGAGCAGCGGGACACAGAGCAGCCCGGCCTCGGCGGCCGCCGCGCGCAACGCCCGGTCGCCGACCCAGCACGGGCCGTCCTCGTCGGTGACGGTGGCGTCGAAGGGCAGCCAGAGGAGTTCGGGCGCGTACCAGACGCCGGTCTGCACGGGATCGGCTCCGCGCGTGGCGGGTACGTCGGGGTGGGGGTAGCGGCCGCCGGCGAGTTCGCCGTAGACGGTGACGATGGCGGAGGCCGGGGCTCCGGTGTCCTCGCGCAGGCTCTGGGCGCAGCGGGTCGCGGCCACCGCCAGCGCGGGCCAGATCCTGCCGACGCCGAAGAAGTCGTCCAGCCCGCCGTCCGCGAGCAGTTCGCGCCGCTTGGCGGGGTGCGCGCCGGACGCGTCGCACACGACGGCGAAGTTGGCGCCGTGGATCTTCTCGTGGGCTACCCAGTTGCGTCCTCGGGCCTCGCCCAGCCGGGTGTTCGCGGGGATCTTCGGATACGGGGTCCAGGGGCGGGGTTCGGGGTGCACCGGACGATGGTAGCGAGGGCGTCCGCCAGGATCCCGGGTTTGTTTCCCTGCCTGCTCGGCGGACTCTGGGGG
>NZ_JBSGZP010000201.1:0-10997 GCF_053611065.1 Streptomyces sp. NPDC054840 | reverse complement strand
CAAGGGTCCGGGGCGCAGCCCCGGGGAACGGTGGAAGGGCGGGTGGGGGACAGCCCACGCGGGGCCGCCGCCGTCACGGGGCGCCCGGCGGCAGGAACGGAAGGCCGGCCGGGGCGCCGTCCTCGATCAGCCGCAGCAGCGCGGCGGTGTCCGCGTGTTCCTCGATCAAGTCACCGAGCAGGTCCAGCTGTTCCTCCCGCAGCGCGGCGAACGAGGTGTCCGGCGCCGGGACGAAGCGCCGCCCGGCGGCTGCGGCCACCTCCCGCAGGAACGCCCGGCGGAAGCCGTCCGACTCCAGCGATCCGTGCCAGTGGGTGCCCCACACCGACCCGACGCGGCAGCCGTCCAGGAAGGCCTCGCCGCCGAGCACCTCGGCCACGCCGTGGTGGATCTCGTAGCCCGCGACGGCCTCGCCCAGCGCCGAACCCACCGGCCGGGCCAGGGTCTTCTCCCGCTCGAAGCGGACCCGTACGGGGAGGAGCCCGAGGCCGTCGACCTCGCCCGCCCGCGATTCGACCTCGTCCGAGATCCGCTCGCCCAGCACCTGGAACCCGCCGCAGATGCCCAGCACCGGCCGCCCCTCGGCGGCCCGCCGCAGCAGCGCGTCCGCGAGCCCCCGTTCCCGCAGCCAGTCCAGGGCCTTCACCGTGCCCCGGGTGCCCGGTACGACGACCAGGTCCGCGTCGGCCAGTTCCTCGGCCCGGTCCACGAACCGCACCACGACCCCCGGCTCCGCCGCGAGCGCGTCCACGTCCGTGAAGTTCGACATCAGCGGCACCGCGCACACGGCGACCCTCAGCACGTCCTCGCCCACCGGCGGCGCGACCACGGACTCGCGTACCGCCCCACGCAGGGAGACCCGCAGACCGTCCTCCTCGTCGATGCCCAGGCCGTGCTGGAACGGCAGCACCCCGTACGTGGCCCGGCCCGTCAGGCCGCGCAGCATCTCCATGCCCGGCTCCAGCAGCGACACGTCGCCGCGGAACTTGTTGACCATGTATCCCGCGATCAGGGACTGGTCCCCGGGGGAAAGCAGCGCCGTCGTCCCGAAGAAGGACGCGAAGACCCCGCCGCGGTCGATGTCCCCGACCACGACCACCGGGAACCGCGCGGCCCGCGCGATGCCCATGTTCACGATGTCGGTCCGGCGCAGGTTGATCTCGGCCGGACTCCCCGCCCCCTCGCAGATCACGGCGTCATACGTGCCCCGCAGCTGCTCCAGGCAGTCCGTGACGATGCCGAGCAACTGCTCCTGGCGCCCGCCGCGCAGTGCCTTCCCGGGGGACGACCCCCCGACCTCCCCGAAGAACCCGCGGGCGCTCATCTCGCCCACCGGCTTGCCCAGCAGCACCACCTGGCTGCTGCGGTCCCCGCCCGGCTTGAGCAGCACCGGGTTCATCAGCGCGGTCGGCTCCACGCGGGCCGCCTGGGCCTGCATCGCCTGGGCGCGCCCGATCTCGGCGCCCTCCAGCGTCACGAAGGAGTTCAGCGACATGTTCTGCGCCTTGAAGGGCGCCACCTTCACGCCCTGCCGGGCCAGCCAACGGCAGATGCCCGCCGTGACCACGCTCTTGCCCGCGTCCGACGTGGTGCCCGCGACCAGCAGACCGCCGCCGCGCTTCGCGCCGCTCATCCGCGCCGCCCTCTCTGTGTCGTACGTGTCATACGTGTCGTACGGGAGACGAGCAGCCTGGCGGCCACGCAGGCGGCCAGGGCCAGCCAGGTCACCTTCCGCGACAGCCGTACCGCCCGCTCGATGTCCGCTACCTCCACCGGCCGCCCCGCCCCGCCGTTCAGTACCGCTCGGTGCTCGACACGGCCGCCGTACGCGAGGGTTCCGCCCAGTCTGACGCCCAGCGCCCCGGCGAAGGAGGCCTCGACGGGTCCGGCGTTCGGGCTCGGGTGCGCGGCGGCGTCCGCGCGCCAGGCCCGTACGGCGCCCCGCCGGTCGGGGCCGGCCAGTACGGCCGCGACGGCCGTCAGTCGGGCCCCCGGCCAGCCGGCCAGGTCGTCGAGCCGGGCGGAGGCCCAGCCGTAGCGCAGGTAGCGGGGGGACCTGTGGCCGACCATCGCGTCCAGGGTGTTCACGGCGCGGAAGGCCAGCAGTCCGGGAACTCCGGCGACGGCGCCCCACACGAGGGCCCCGACCACCGCGTCGGAGGTGTTCTCGGCGACGGACTCCACGACGGCGCGAGCCATCTGCTGCCCGTCCAGGGCCTGCGGGTCGCGTCCGCACAGGTGGGGCAGCCGCTCCCGGGCCACCTCGATGTCCCCGGCGGCGAGGGCGCCGCCGATGGCGCGCGCCTCACGGCCGAGCGAGGTGCCGCCCACGACGGCCCAGGTGGCGGCAGCGGTCAGGGCGATACGGGCGGCCGCGGGCCGGGAGCGCACGGCGCGGGCGCCCAGCGCTCCGACGGCGGCCGCGCCCCCGGCGCACACCAGAGTGTGCAGGAGGCCCCGGGCGCGGTCGTCGCGCCACAGGGAGCGTTCGACGGCGGCGGCGGCCCGTCCGAAGGCGGCCACGGGGTGCCCTCGGCGCGGATCCCCGAGGATCCGGTCGCCGATCAGGCCCGCCGTGGCGCCGTACGCGAAGACGCGATCGGCACGCATGGTGGCAGGTATGTCCTCACTCAGGGTCCGCGCCCTGGTTCGACGTGTCCGGCGGCGAGAGTTCCTGGCTCCCGGGACGCACGCGCGGCGTGCGATTCCGGTGACAGTGGCGGGACCGCGCCGGATTCGCACCGGACTTCCTCTCCATGCCGCCGTATTGGCTCCGGCAGTCCACCACGCACCTCGAACGCCCGTCAACTCGCCGTTGACCTGCGGTGCGGCCGGGACGGAGGGCGAGGGAGGGACCGGTGAACCGGCAGGGGAGGGGATACGGGAGGGAACACGAAAGCTCCCCCCGGGACAAACCCGGAGGGAGCCTTCACACCCGACCCGCCCTGCGGCGGCGGATCAGGAGACGATCAGGTAGATCCCGTACGTCACGGCCGCCGCGACGAGCGTGAAGCAGAGGTAGGCGCCGGTGCGGGCGAGGGTGGCGGTGCCGCCCTGCTCGGTGGCGGTCTCGTGCTTGGACAGGCCCACCAGGCCCAGCGTGAACAGGGCCACGAGGGCGACCGTGGCGGAGAGGCTGACCCCGAAGACGGAGCCGAGTGCTTCCCAGTCGATCTTCATACTGCCGTTTCCTCTGTATGTCTCGGTCAGACCGCGGCGGCCGGAGCCGGCGCGGTCGTCGGGGCGGTCGTCTCGGCCGGGATGGTGGCCTTGAGGTCCTCGTCCGTGACCGCGGCGGTCGTACCGGCGGCCGCTGCCGCGGACGTAGCGGCCGCTGCGACGGTCGGCGGGACGGTGACGGCGGCGATCGCCGTGGTGACCACACCCGGCGCCTCCGCGGCGGCCGGCTCCACGTCGTTCACGTTGTGGTGGTCGACGACCTGGCGGCGGGAGATGACCCAGATGGCGAAGCAGGAGGCGACCAGGAAGACGGTGACGCCGGCGATGCCGATGTCACCGGAACGCATGACCAGCTCGGCGCCGGCGGAGACCAGCGCGGCGGCCGGCAGGGTCAGGCCCCAGGCGATGAACATGCGGGTCGCGGTGGACCAGCGGACCACACCGCCCTTGCGGCCCAGGCCCGAACCCATGACGGCGCCGGAGCACGCGTGGGTGGTGGAGAGCGAGAAGCCGAGGTTCGAGGAGGCGAGGATGACGGCCGCGGCCGAGGTCTGGGCGGCGAAGCCCTGCTGCGGCTGCAGGTCGGTCAGGCCGGTGCCCATGGTGCGGATGATGCGCCAGCCGCCCAGGTAGGTACCCATCGCGATGGCCATACCGGCGGAGACGATGACCCAGACCGGCGGGTTCGCGTCGGGCGCGATCGCGCCGCCGGCGATGAGGGCCAGGGTGATGATGCCCATCGTCTTCTGCGCGTCGTTGGTGCCGTGCGCGAGGGAGACGAGACCGGCCGAGGCGATCTGACCGGCGCGGTAGCCCTTGGCGGAGGTCTTCTCGCCGACCTTGTCACCCAGCTTGTAGGTGAGCTTGGCGGCCAGGTACGCGGCGATGCCGGCCACCAGCGGGGCGGCGATCGCGGGGATGAGGACCTTCGTGACGACGACGCTGCCGTTGACCGCGCCGATGCCGGCGGAGGCGACCGCGGCGCCGATCAGGCCGCCCATCAGGGCGTGCGAGGAGCTGGAGGGGAGACCGACCAGCCAGGTGACGAGGTTCCAGAGGATCGCTCCGACCAGGGCGGCGAAGATCACCTCTGGCTGGATGCCTTCCTCGTTGACGAGGCCCTTGGAGATCGTCTTGGCGACCTCCACGGACAAGAACGCGCCGACGAGGTTGAGCACGGCGGACATGGCCACCGCCGTCTTGGGCTTGAGGGCGCCGGTCGAGATGGTGGTAGCCATCGCGTTGGCTGTGTCGTGGAAACCGTTCGTGAAGTCGAACACGAGAGCGGTAATGATCACGATCCCGAGGAGAAGCGTTATGTGCTCCATTTACCCAGGCTTCTGTTTGACGTCAGTGGCTCGGCGACCGTAAGCAATCTGAGTGAACGGAAGATGAACTGGCGCGGGCGGAGCGGTGTACTGGCGCGGGGTGTGATCGGGCCATTCGTCCTGATTCTGGCGTAGATAACGCCATAAATGCACGTCAAAGCCGGGTGGGTGAACCTCTCCGCCGGGAGCCCGGCCCGCATACGATCCCGCCTCCGGGGCGCTGAAAGAGATCCAGATCACTCGCCGTCGGCCCGGCGCGCGCCGAAGGCGGAGGGATCCGCTCCGGTGGCCCGCCGGATGTCCCGAGCCGACACTGGAGCCGTGCGTACCGCGACAGCGACGGCAGCGGCCGTCACCACGACTCTGCTGGGTGCCGGCGCGGCTGCCGTCGCCATCGGCAGGCACGCCGCCGCCGCGGCCCTGCGGCCGGAACCCGGACGCCCGCTGCCCGGCGGACCACGGCTCAGCGTCCACTCCGCCGCCGACGGCCGGATCACGCTGACCCGCTCGCTCGCCTCCCTGCGCCCCGGTACGTACGGCCTGGTCGCACCCGGCGTGCACGCCGTCGTCGGGCCCGTGATCCCGGGCGCCGACCCCGGCCCGGACGCGGTCGTACGGCGGCTCGTCTCCGTCACCCACGGCACCCTGGAACCCGGCACCCGGGTCTCTCTCACCCCCCAGGTGTACGCCGGCAACCCGCGCACCGCCCTCGGGCTCGACCACGCCGACGTGGACATCCCCGGGGAGCTCGGCGCCCTGCCCGCCTGGTTCCTGCCCGCCGCCCGGGACACCTGGGTGATCACCGTGCACGGGCTCGGCAGCAGCCGTGAGCACCCGATGGTGGTCATGCCCCTCCTGCACCGTCACCGAATGCCCGTCCTGGACCTCGGCTACCGGGGCGACCTGGGCGCCCCCGCCTCCCCGGACGGCCTCGGTCACCTCGGTGAATCGGAATGGCGTGACCTGGACGCCGCCATCCGCTACGCCCTGCGCTACGGAGCCCGCCGCGTGGTCCTGTACGGCTGGTCCACCGGCGCCACCATGGCCCTGCACGCCTTCGAGCGCTCGCCGCTGGCCCACCGGATCTCCGGGCTGGTCCTCGACTCCCCGGTGCTCGACTGGCACGCCACCCTGCGGGGGCTCGCCGCGGCGCGCGGCGTCCCCGGCGTGGTGCTCCCACTGGCGGCCCGGGCCGCCGAGGGCCTCACGGGCCTGCGCGCCGACCGCCGGCGGGCGGGCGCCGACCCCGGCGCGCTGCGCGTGCCCGTACTGATCGTCCACGGCCCGGACGACGCGCTCGCCCCCTGGGACCCCTCCCGCAGACTCGCCGCCGCCCGACCCGACCTCGTCACGCTGCACACCGTGACCGGGGCCGGGCACGGCGCGATGTGGAACGCCGACCCGGCCGACTACGAGGAGGCCCTGCGCCGCTTCCTCATCCCCCTCATGTGAACGCCGTGCCGAGGTCCCCGCGGAGGCTGCGTGAACGGCTCGCGAGGAGGACTGCGGGAACGCCCGCGTGAAGAGCCGTCATGTGAAGGCCCTGTGACGGACGGGCCCCTCGGGCGGCTTGTCCCGGTCTGCACCGCGGGTGAGCGGCGGCAACGACCGGTTCCGTTTGGGCTTTCGGCCAGTGACGGGCGAGACTGCTTCCGTGACGTCCCGAAAGCCTGATGAGCAGTTGGCTCGCGACTCCAGACTCCGACTCGTCTCGCCGCGCTCCGTCGCCGCGGCCCGCAAGGCGGTGACCGACCGACGCACCCGGCCCGTGCCCAGGCCCCCGGCGGGTACGCCCGCCACGGCCGACCTCGCGAACCGGGCCCGGGCCTCGCTCGCCGATGCCGTACGCCTGACCCGCTGGGCCGAGCGCAACCTCGGCGCCGGAGACGGCGGCCGGCCCGCCCCCACGGGCGCCCTGCCCGCGGCCGACGTCGAACGCGCCGCCGCCGAACTGGGCCTGACACCCGGCCAGATCCAGGTCGGCTGGGACCGCGCCCGCCTCGCCGGACTGGTCGAGGTGCACGGCGGCCACGCCCGGCCCGGCTGGCGGCTGCGCGCCTGGGACCGCGACGACACCGCCGTACTGCGCGGCTGGGTCGCCCTCTTCGACGCCTGGTCGCTGGTCCATCCCGCACCCGCCGACATCGCCCCCTCGGCCGTCGCCGAGGTCGTCGAGGCCATGCCCCAGCTCCTCTCCCTGCTCCAGCTCTCCGCCGGACCGGTGACCGTCCCCGACCTGCTCGACCTGCTCGGGCAGCGCGTCACCGAACTGCGCGACGAGCGGTGCGAGATCCCCTACGAGTCCGAGCCCACGGTGGCGCTGACGTCCGCCGCCGGCTCCGCGGAGGCCCGCCCCGTCCCGCTCGCCCGACTGCTGCGCTGGGCGCTCGGCGGACTAGCCGCCGTGGACGCCGTCACCCTCGGTCCTGCCCGGGCCACGCTCACACCGCTCGGCAGCTGGGCCGTCTGGGTCAAGCTGGAGCAGATCTGCGTCGCGGCGCAGAGCCCCGCCGGGAACATCGAGCAGTCAGCCGCCGCCATGCTGCACGGCTGCGCGCGGCTCACCCCCGGCCCGGCCCGCGCCGAGTACCAGGCGTGGCTCGCCGCCCGGCCCGTCGGCCACGCCGTGGCCGAGCTGCTGCAGGCCGCCCGCGGCGAGGACGCCTTGCTGCGCGGCCTCGCCTTCGAGGCGCTGCGCGTGGTCGGCGCCCCCGCCGAGCCCGAGGTGCGCGCCGCCGTGCGCGAGCCCACGCTGCGTCCGTACGCCCTGCTCTGGCTCGCCGTGCACGACGGGGTCGACCCCGACGACGCCCAGGACGTCCTCACCACCGAGGAGTCGACCTGGCTCTGGGTGGACACCGCGGCCGCCATCGCCGACCACGGTGAGGCCGAGCTGCTGGCCCGCCACCTCGACTCCGCCGTCCGGACCACCGTCCCCCGGCTGCTGGACGAGGTCCGCGCGGTCGGCCATCCGCGCACGGTGCAGGTGCTGGTCGCGCTCGCCGCCGCCCACCCCGACCCGACGCTGGCCAAGGCGGTCCGCCGGGCCGCCTTCCAGGTCCACACCGGCGGCGAGTGACCCCGTAGAAGAACGAGGGCGGGGGCGGCGCGCCGCGGGGTCAGACCTGCGGCGCGTACGTCCCGAAGCTCCAGACGTTGCCCTCGGCGTCACGGGCCGTGTAGTCGCGGGATCCGTAGTCCTGGTCGGTGGGTTCCATCACGATCTCCGCGCCGTGCTCGACCGCCCGCCGGTGGTGGGCGTCCACGTCGTCGACCACGACATAGACCCCCGAGGGGCCCGCTCCCTCCATGGCCTTGTCGAACACCCCACCCCTGCCCGAACTCCCCAGCATCACCATGCCGTTGCCGTACGCCAGCTCGGCGTGCAGCACCGAGCCGTCCTCCCCCTCGTAGACGGCGACCTGGCTGAAGCCGAAGGCCTCGGTCAACAGCCGGATGGCCGCCTTCGCGTCGCGGTAGACCAGGGTGGGACAGATGGACGGAACGCCTGCCATGACGATCACTCCCTCTCGTGACGGTGACCCGCGTCACATCAGCATGGCAGGCGTCACCGACAGTCAGCGGAAGGTGTTGCACCGGGCCATGTCGCCGGTCCGGTAGCCCTGGTGGAACCACTGCTGACGCTGCTCGGCCGAACCGTGCGTCCAGGACTCCGGCGACACCCGGCCCTGGAACCTCTCCTGGATCCGGTCGTCGCCGACCGCGGCCGCCGCGTCCAGCCCGTCCCTGATGTCCGCCTCGGTCAAGGACTTGATCAGCGGCCGCCCGGTGGAGGCGTCCGCGACGTTCGTCGCGTTGTGCGCCCACACCCCGGCGTAGCAGTCGGCCTGCAGCTCGACCTTGACCGCGTTGCTGTTCGGGCCCTGCCGTCCGTCCTGGGCCCGCTGGAGGGTTCCGGTCAGGTTCTGGATGTGGTGCCCGTACTCGTGGGCGACGACGTAGGCCTGGGAGAAGGGGCCGCCCGTCGCGCCGAACTTCGTCCGCAGGTCGTCGAAGAAGCCCAGGTCCAGATAGACCTGCCGGTCCGCCGGGCAGTAGAAGGGGCCCACCGCCGCGCTCGCGGTCCCGCACGCGGTGTCCACCCTGTTCTCGAAGAACACGGTCGACGCCGGGGTGTACCGGCCGCCGCGCCGGGCGAACTCCTGCTTCCAGAAGGCCTGGGTGCTCCGGACGACCGCCACCAGCCGGCAGTCCTCGCGCGTGTTCGCGTCCCGCCCCGACGTGCACGCCCGCTGCACCTGGTTGAGCGACGAGGAGACCGGCGCCGGTTCCTGCTCCCCGGTGGACAGCCCCAGCTGCTCCGGTCCCACCCCGAACAGCAGCCCGACGACCAGGGCGATCAGACCGACGATGCCGCCGCCGACGGTGGCCTTCCCGCCCGGGATGCGGCCGCCGCCGCGCATGTCCTTGACCTCGGAGCTGTCGAGACCGGCGTCATCGTCGAACTGCATCCCGCACCGCCCTCCACACGTGAAACAGGCGCGGTCGCATCTCCGCCCATGCGGCGAGTATCAACCTGATCGTCCCTCTATGCTCCTCGGTGACCCCGTGGGGCCCACTGGGCCGGACGGGGGAGGCGCGGGAGCGGATCCCGCGGGCCGGACGGCCCGGCCCGCGCCCGGAAAGTAGTTGCGCACCCCCGGTAGAATGTCTCTCATGGCAAATCTCCTCGCGGATTAGCGGCGTCGAAGCTTCGCGTCCTGCCCTCCTTCCGCCGTCCCGACCCGCCCTGGAGTATTTCCGTGATCACCGCCACCGGCATCGAGCTGCGCGCCGGCGCCCGCGTCCTCATCGAGTCCGCTTCCTTCCGTGTCGCCAAGGGTGACCGCATCGGCCTGGTGGGCCGCAACGGAGCCGGCAAGACCACCCTCACCAAGTGCCTCGCGGGCGAGGGCCAGCCCGCCGCCGGTTCCATCGCCCGCTCGGGCGAGGTCGGCTACCTCCCGCAGGACCCGCGCACCGGAGACCTCGACGTGCTGGCCCGCGACCGGATCCTGTCCGCACGCGGCCTCGACGTGCTGATCAAGAAGATGCGCGCCAACGAGGAGCGCATCGCCACCGGCGCCGGCGCCACCCGCGACAAGGCGATGAAGCAGTACGAGCGCCAGGAGACGGAGTTCCTGACCAAGGGCGGGTACGCCGCCGAGGCGGAGGCCGCGACCATCTCGGCCGCCCTCGGCCTGCCCGACCGGGTGCTCGGCCAGCCGCTGCACACCCTCTCCGGTGGCCAGCGCCGCCGCGTCGAGCTGGCCCGGATCCTCTTCTCGGACGCCGACACCCTGCTCCTCGACGAGCCCACCAACCACCTCGACGCCGACTCCATCGTCTGGCTGCGCGACTACCTGAAGACCTATCGCGGTGGCTTCATCGTCATCTCCCACGACGTCGACCTGGTCGAGACCGTCGTCAACAAGGTCTTCTACCTGGACGCCAACCGCTCCCAGATCGACGTCTACAACATGGGCTGGAAGCTCTACCAGCAGCAGCGCGAGGCCGACGAGAAGCGCCGCAAGCGCGAGCGCCAGAACGCCGAGAAGAAGGCCGCGGCCCTGAACTCGCAGGCCGACAAGATGCGCGCCAAGGCCACCAAGACCGTCGCCGCGCAGAACATGGCCAAGCGCGCCGACCGGCTCCTCGCCGGCCTGGAGGCCGTCCGCGTCTCCGACAAGGTCGCCAAGCTCCGCTTCCCGGATCCGGCGCCCTGCGGCAAGACCCCGCTGACCGCCGAGGGCCTCTCGAAGTCGTACGGCTCGCTGGAGATCTTCACCGACGTCGACCTGGCCATCGACAAGGGCTCGCGCGTCGTCATCCTCGGCCTCAACGGCGCCGGCAAGACCACCCTGCTCCGTCTGCTCTCGGGTACCGAGAAGCCGGACACCGGCACGGTCGTCCCCGGCCACGGCCTCAAGCTCGGCTACTACGCCCAGGAGCACGAGACCCTGGACCCGGAGCGCACGGTCCTGGAGAACATGCGCTCCTCCGCGCCCGACCTGGACCTGGTCGCCGTACGCAAGACCCTCGGCTCCTTCCTCTTCTCCGGGGACGACGTGGACAAGCCCGCCGGGGTGCTCTCCGGCGGCGAGAAGACCCGTCTCGCCCTGGCCACGCTGGTCGTCTCCTCGGCGAACGTGCTCCTCCTCGACGAGCCGACGAACAACCTCGACCCGGCCAGCCGCGAGGAGATCCTGGGCGCGCTGCGCACGTACAAGGGCGCGGTCATCCTCGTCACGCACGACGAGGGCGCCGTCGAGGCGCTGGAGCCGGAGCGGATCATCCTGCTCCCGGACGGGGTCGAGGACCTGTGGGGACCGGACTACAGGGACCTGGTCGCCCTCGCCTGATCGGGTTCCGGTTCCGGTTCCGCTTCTGATCCAATTCCTTATGGATCATTCGGCTCACGGGTGATCCATCATCTGAGTGAGACGGTCTCGTACCGTTGCGCGTCGTACGACGGCCCCGGCCGCGCCA
>NZ_JBSGZP010000200.1:0-11002 GCF_053611065.1 Streptomyces sp. NPDC054840 | reverse complement strand
CCCTTGACGTGGTTCACATCTCCGAATCCGGCGACGTGCTCACGCCAACTGGTGGCAAGGATCAGGCCTTGCTGCTCTTACGGGTGGAGATGATCTGGTCGATCAGCCCGTACGCGAGCGCGTCCTCGGCCGTGAGGATCTTGTCGCGCTCGATGTCGTCGCGGATCTTCTCGATCGGCGTCGTCGAGTGCTTGGCCAGCATGGTCTCCAGCTGGTCACGCATGCGCAGGATCTCGTTGGCCGCGATCTCCAGGTCGGAGAGCTGCTCGCGGCCCGTGCCACCGGAGGGCTGGTGGATCAGCACACGGGCGTTCGGAAGGGCCATGCGCTTGCCGGGGGTACCGGCGGCGAGCAGGACCGCGGCGGCGGAAGCCGCCTGGCCCATGCAGACCGTCTGGATGTCCGGCTTCACGAACTGCATCGTGTCGTAGATCGCCGTCAGCGCGGTGAAGGAACCACCGGGGCTGTTGATGTAGATCGAGATGTCGCGGTCCGGGTCCATCGACTCCAGGCACAGCAGCTGCGCCATGACGTCGTTGGCGGACGCGTCGTCGATCTGCACGCCGAGGAAGATCACGCGCTCCTCGAAGAGCTTCGCGTACGGGTCGTACTCGCGCACGCCCTGCGAGGTGCGCTCGACGAAGCGCGGGATCACGTAGCGATTGTCCACCTGCGGGCCGGTGTAGAGGCCGCTCGCGGAGAAGTTGTTCTGCATCTGGGTGTTCACCATCCTGGTGGCGTTCTGCGGGCTGTCGGCTGCGGGGTACTGACGGTGGGTCCCGGGATCAGGCCCCGGTGCCGCCGCCGCCCGGAACGTTGGACGCTGCCGAGATGATCTCGTCGATGAGGCCGTAGTCCTTGGCCTCCTCGGAGGTGAACCAGCGGTCGCGGTCACCGTCGCGGATGATCGCCTCGACGGTCTGGCCCGAGTGGAACGCGGTGATCTCGGCCATCCGCTGCTTGGTGCGCAGCAGGTACTGGGCCTGGATCTTGATGTCCGACGCGGTGCCACCGATACCGGCGGAGCCCTGGTGCATCAGGATGTCGGTGTTCGGCAGGGCGAAGCGCTTGCCCTTGGCGCCACCGGTGAGCAGGAACTGGCCCATCGAAGCCGCCATACCCATGCCGATGGTGACGACGTCGTTCGGGATGTACTGCATGGTGTCGTAGACGGCCATGCCGGCCGTCACGGAGCCACCGGGGCTGTTGATGTAGAGGTAGATGTCCTTCTCCGGCTCGGCGGCCAGGAGGAGGAGCTGCGCGGTGATCTTGTTGGCGATGTCGTCGTCGACCTGCTGGCCGAGGAAGATGATGCGCTCGCCGAGCAGCCGGTTGTAGACATGGTCGCCGAGGCCGCCACCGATGGACGGCTCACCCGCGGCGTAAGGCTTCAGATTCGTCACGTATCCACCTGCTCGTCTCCGACGGCCATGTGCCGTCTCAGCGTCTCGTTCTGGGGTCCGGTCCGGCCGGAGCGGACGGGTCCGCCGGCGCCCGGGTACTCACGTGCCCTCGTATTCATGGACCCTAACGCGCAGGTAGGACAACGCCATCCCGCTTCCCGAACTGTTCGCTCGGAGCGCAAGCTACAAGGGCCTTACGGGACCTGTGCCGAAGGGCCCGGACACGACGGTGTCCGGGCCCTTCGGGGCACTGCTCAGTGGGCTTCGCCCGGGGTGTTACTCGGCCTCTTCGGCCTTGACCTCGTCGGCCTCGACCTCGTCGTCGCCGTCGACGGCGGCCTCGACGGTCTCGGCGGCCTGCTCCTCGTCCTCGTCGGACAGGTCCACGACCTCACCGTTGGTGTCGACGACCTTGGAGGCCTCGACGACGACCGCGAGGGCCTTGCCGCGGGCGACCTCGCCGACCAGCATCGGAACCTGGCCACCCTCGACCACGGCCTGGGCGAACTGGTCGGGGGACATGCCGGAGGAAGCGGCACGGCGCATGAGGTGCTCGGTGAGCTCCTCCTGGTCGACGCCCAGCTTCTCCTTGTTGACCAGCGCGTCGAGGACGAACTGGGTCTTGATGCCCTTGATCGCCTGCTCGGAGGTCTCGGCGTCGAACTCCTCGACCGTCTTGCCCTGGAACTCCAGGTACTTCTCGATGGTCATACCCATCTGGCCGAGCTGGTGGTGCTCCAGGTTGTGCTTGCGGGTCTGGACCTCGTCCGCGAGGAGCTTCTCGGGGATCGGGACCTCGACGAGCTCCAGCAGCTTCTCCAGGACGCGCTCCTGGGCCTGCGTGGCCTGGTCGTACTGCTTCATGTTCTCGAGGCGCTTGCGGCTGTCCGCCTTGAGCTCCTCAAGGGTGTCGAACTCGCTCGCCATCTGCGCGAACTCGTCGTCGAGCTCCGGGAGCTCCTTGGCGGAGACCTTGGTGACCTTGACGGTGACCTCGGCGTCCTTGCCCTCGGCGGAGCCGCCCTTCAGCTGCGAGGTGAAGGTGGCCTCGCCGCCGGCCTCCAGGCCCGTCACGGCCTCGTCGATGCCCTCGAGGAGCTCGCCCGAACCGATGGTGTAGGAGACGTCGGAGGCGACGCCGTCGGGCAGCACCTCGCCGTCGACCTTGGCCTCGAGGTCGATGGTGACGACGTCACCATCGGCGGCGGCGCGCTCGACGTCCTTGGTGGACGCGAAACGTCCACGGAGCTGCTCGACGGACTTCTCGACGTCCTCGTCGGAGACCTCGATGGCGTCGACCTCGACCTCGATGCCGGAGAAGTCCGGGATCTCGATCTCGGGACGGACGTCGACCTCGGCGGTGAAGGCGAGGACCTCGCCGTCCTTCAGCTCCGTGATGTCCACGTCCGGCTGGCCCAGCGGGTTCAGGTCGGCCTCGTTGACGGCCTCGGTGTAGAACTTCGGGAGCGCGTCGTTGACGGCCTCCTCCAGCACCGCACCGCGGCCGAAGCGCTGGTCGATGACGCGGGCCGGGATCTTGCCCTTACGGAAGCCCTTCACCGTGACCTGCTGGTTGATCTTCTTGTACGCCGCGTCGAGGCTGTCCTTCAGCTCCTCGAAGGGCACCTCAACAGTGAGCCGAACCCGAGTCGGATTCAGGGTCTCCACGGCGCTCTTCACGGTTCGGTCTCCTTGTGGCTGACTGCTGGGGATTCTGCCGTCACGCTGTGATTCAGCGGTTCAGCGGACTTCGGCCCGGTACATCAGACACACGGGCACGCAGCTTGCATAGTAACCGCAAGCGGCAATCAGCCCACAACGCGATCTTGTGGAGAACACTGCTGCTGGTCGGGGTGGCCGGATTCGAACCGACGACCTTCCGCTCCCAAAGCGGACGCGCTACCAAGCTGCGCCACACCCCGTCGGTGCGACACGTAGGGTACATGCCTGGAGACACTCTGATGCGCGGGGTTTCCCGAGGTCTTTCGGGCGGACCTCCGCCACGGCAGCGAATGTGGTGTGCACCCACCGGGGGCGACGCGCTAGGATGCTGTCCGTGCCAAGGTCCCCGGACCTGCGGCGCACGCGTTGCGGGTGTAGCTCAATGGTAGAGCACTAGTCTTCCAAACTAGCTACGCGGGTTCGATTCCCGTCACCCGCTCGGAAGTACGAAGGGCCAGGTCAGAGGAGGTTTCCTCGACCTGGCCCTTCGTCGTTCCCGGAGGCCGCGATCAGCTCGGCGCACCGTCTGCGCGCCCCTTCCGCCGTGGACATTCCTTCGGGTGGTCGGCGGCGGCTCGCGGTGTGGAGGCAGGGCGACCGTCACGGTCGCGCCGGGGAACCGACACGCGGAAGATCACCCCTCGGCGGAACTCCGAGTCTCAGCAGGCTGTGCGGAGTTGAGGCGCCGCCGGTCTCGTTCCATCGGAGTCCCCGTCCCGGCTTCCGTCTGATGCGGCGACGCCGTTCGATCGTCCGGGTCCGGTCGGCGTGTCGCTCACGTACGCCAAGCCGTCCCCGCCACCCCCGTCGTCTTCTCCGCCGCGTGCCTGGTCCGGATCGGACGGGCCCGGGGCGATGCCTGCGGTGCCTTCGCGTCCGTACGCGGGAAGGCTTCCCCCGGATGCCGCGGCCGCCAGGCGTCGGCGCCCCGCCCGCGTGGGCCGTCGAAGTGGTCAAGTCAGCTCCCGTTCCATCCTGTTCGACAGCGAACGGGGGTGGGGAGCGTGGACGGCCCATCGATGGGGGGCGGCAGCGGTAGCGCCGGCGGCTCCTGCCTGCCGACCACGACGAGTTGCGGTGCTCCGGTGCGGGCCCGCCGGGGCTCAGGCGATGTTCTTCGCCTCCCGCTGCCCGGTCGCCGCGCGGCTGGAGCGGCTCCAGGCAGGCGCCTGACCACTCCGCGGCGGATCGGACCCGGGGTCAGAGCTTGATGTTGGCGATCATCGTCGCGAGGGAGTTCAGGAAGCGGTTCACGTCGTCCGCGATCGAGCTGGACGCGAGGAAGAAGCCGAAGAGCGCCGCGACGATCGCGGGGCCCGTCTTGATGTGGTTGCCCCGGATCAGCACCACCAGGATGACCGCCAACAGAACCACCACTGACAGCGAAATGGCCACTACTGATCACACCTTCGGTCGTCCCCTGGTCGGCCCGGGGCGCACGGCCAGGCACACCCCCACATGGACCATCCTCCCACCAACGGGCCCCGGCTATACGCCCCGTGACGAAGAGGCGTGGTTCCGTTTCCGCCAACCACAGGCACGGCAGGAATATTTCGGGCGCGGGGCACGGATCACGGGGCGGTGAGGCCGAGCAGGGAACGGATATTCGCATACTTTACGGACAGCCGCTCGCGCGTGGGGGCGTCCAGCACGGAGAGCCGGACGGGGTCCGCGTTGTGCGCGAGGTCGGCCTCCTTGATCAGCAGGGCGCCCGGGGTGGCCAGGATGCGGGCCGCGTACCGCTCGACCGGTTCGCCCGGGCGTTTGGTGACCGCGAGGACCATGTCCTTCACCGTCTGCGGTAGGGCCGCCGAATCCAGCCAGGTGAGGCTGAGGGCCTCGTCCTCGATGGCGTCGTGGAGCCAGGCCGCCGCCTGCTGTTCGGCCGTGCCGCCGCGCAGCCGCACGCCCTCGGCCACGGCCGCGAGGTGCTCGGCGTACGGCCGGCCGGCCTTGTCGGTCTGGCCCTCGTGCGCGCTGCGCGCCAAGGACTCGACCTCGATCAGAGTCAGGGGGCTGTTCGTCATGCGATCTCCCTTGCCGCTGCGCCGAGGGCCTCCGCTGCCCGGCCTACGTCCGCCTGCGTGGTACGCCAGTTGGAGAACGCGGCGCGCAGGGCGGCGGTTCCCTCGTAGACGGTGGGAGTGACGAACACCTCGCCGGCCACGGCCTCGCGCAGGGCGGCGAGGCGCTCGGGGGTGGGGGCCTCGGCGAGGGTGAGGCAGACGACGTTGAGGCGGACCGGGGCGAGGAGGGTGAAGGCGGGGTCCGCCTCCAGGGCGGCGCCCAGTGCGCGGGCGCAGGCGATGTCGCGTTCGACGATCTCCCGGTGGCCCCGGCGGCCGTACGCGCGGAGCGTGAACCAGGCGGCGAGGGCGCGCAGCCGGTGGGAGTTCTCGGGGGTGAGGTGGACGAGGTCGGGGTGCTCGCCGAGGGGGCCGAGGTAGGCGGCGGAGTTCTGGAAGACGCGGGCCTGCAGGTCGCGGCGGCGGGTGAACTGGACGGCGCTGTCGTAGGGGACGTTGAGCCATTTGTGCAGGTCGACGCAGACGGAGTCGGAGGCGTCCAGGCCGTCGGCGAGGTGTGCGTGCTCCGGGGAGAGGGCCGCGAAGGCGCCGAACGCGGCGTCGGTGTGCAGCCAGAAGTCGTGGCGCTCGCGCAGGGCTTCGATCGCGCGGAGGTCGTCGAAGTCGACGGTGTTGACGGTGCCGGCGTTGGCGACGACCACGGCCGGTCCGGGCGTGTCGGCCAGCGCCCGCTCCAGGGCCGCGGGGTCGACGGCCTCACGGCCGGGCAGGGTGGGCACCCGGACCAGGGAGTTGCGGCCGAGGCCCAGGACCGAGAGGGCCTTGGCGATCGAGGAGTGCGGGGCGCCGGAGAGCACGCGGACCGGGCCGAGGGCCGCCGCGCCGTCCTCGGCGGGGGAGACGCCGAGGCGTTCGCCGAGCCATTCGCGGGCGAT
This sequence comes from Streptomyces sp. NPDC054840, assembly GCF_053611065.1. Taxonomy (NCBI): domain Bacteria; kingdom Bacillati; phylum Actinomycetota; class Actinomycetes; order Kitasatosporales; family Streptomycetaceae; genus Streptomyces; species Streptomyces sp. NPDC054840. The sequence goes on along the minus strand of NZ_JBSGZP010000200.1, from coordinate 4,915 downwards.
GGCGAGGCCGGTGGTGTTGGACATGGTGGCGCCGGAGACGAAGGTGCCGGAGTGGGCGGCGCTCAGGCCGAAGAGGTCGCGGAGCCAGCCGACGGTCTCGCGTTCGAGGTCCTGACCGCCGCCGTCGAGGGCGGAGTTGGAGTTCTGGTCGTGGACGGCGGTGAGCCAGTCGCCGGCGAGGGCGGCCGGGGTGGCGCCTCCCGTGACGAAGCCGAGGTAGCGCGGTCCCGCGGAGGCCGACAGCCGCGGCTCCCAGCGGTCACGGAAGGCGGCGAGGGCGGCGTCCGCACCGGCGCCGTCCTCCGGGAGGGGTTCGGGGGCGTACGGCTTCCCGGTGGGCGGTACGACGGGGCGCGCGGCCAGGGCGGCGAGCGCGTCGGCGGCGGCGGCGCGGGTGGCGTCGAGGAGTTCGGGGAGCCGGGCGAGGTCGGCGGCGAGCGTGCGGTCCATGGGGGCACGTTAGGCGCGTCCGGGGCCGAGGGGGCGGGCCAATCCGAGCGGAGTGGCCCGCGTGCCGTCGTAGGCTCACCGGATGATCGCGAAGCGGTGGATGAAGCGGTGGATACCCGGCGTGGTCGCGGCGGGCGTGTGGGCGGGGGCGGCGGGGTGCGCGACTCCCCCGGCGCCGAGGGCGGCTCCCGGCCCGACTGCGGTGACCGCGAAGCCCGACCCCGCCCGGGGCGTGCCCTCCTCCCGGCCGACCGCGCCGCAGCCGTGCCCCGAGGGCGGGGTCCGGCTCGTCGAGGGGGACGGGAACGCGGCGATGGGGCTGCGGGTGGCGGACTTCCAGCTGCTCAACTGTGGTGGTCAGCCGTACGTGCTGGAGGGCTACCCGCAGCTGACGCTGCGCGACGACCGCAACGATCCGGTGGCGGTGACGGTGGAGCACGGCACGGAGGGGATCGGCACGGGCGTGACGACCTCGGAGGAGCCGCCGGAGCGGGTGACGCTGGCGCCGGGGCAGGCGGCCTCCTTCGTGATGGCGTGGCGCAATCTCGTCACCGACGCGGCGGTACCGGCCACGACGGCACGGATCGTGGAGGTCGAACCCCGGCCCGGCGCGCCCCGGCTGTGGCTGCGGCTCGCCGCGCCGGTCGACCTCGGGAACACCGGGAAGCTGGGACTCGGACCGTGGCGGCCACCGGTCCGTTAGGCGGCCGCCGCCGCGTGCGGCCGGGTACGCCGGGCGGTCAGCGGGGCCATCCGGACCGCGACGGCCGCGGCGGAGCTGCTCGGCGGCCGGTCCGCGATCAGGCCGTCGGCGAGGAAGAGCACCTGGTCGGCGTGGGCGGCGGCGGCCGGGTCGGGGATGACCACGACGAACGGTGGCGTGACGGGCGTCGACGGCGTCCCGGAGCGGCCCCGGGACCTCCGCCGCGGTGGTGGTGTGAGCGCGCCGCCCGGCGGACCGGTGGGGGTGGGGTGCACACCACGCCCCGGTCAGGCGGAGCGGCGGATGAGGAGCAGGGCGCGGTCGTCGTTGACGTCCTTGGCGACCTTTTCGATCAGGTGCCAGGCCGCGCCGTCCCAGCCGGCGGCGACGTAGCGGTCGGCCTCGCCGGTGAGGCGGTCGATGCCCTCGCTGAGGTCCCGGTCGGAGGTCTCGACGAGGCCGTCGGTGAAGAGCATCAGGACGTCGCCGGGGCGGAGGCTGCCGCGGGCGGGGGTGAAGTCGGCGCCGTCGTAGACACCGAGCAGCGGGCCCTCGCCCGTCTTCTCCTGCCAGCGGCCGGTGCCCGCGCAGAGCTGGAGGGCGGGGAGGTGACCGGCCGAGAGGAGTTCGTAGTCGCCGGTCTCCAGGTCCAGGACCAGGTGGATGGAGGTGGCGAAGCCCTCGTCCCAGTCCTGGCGGAGCAGGTAGCCGTTGGCGGCGGGCAGGAAGCCGTGGGCGGGCAGCGCGCCGAGCAGCCCGCCGAAGGCTCCGGAGAGCAGCAGGGCGCGGGAGCCGGCCTCCATGCCCTTGCCTGAGACGTCGGTCAGGACGATCTCCAGGGTGCGGCCGCCGTTGGTGCGGGCCGCGACGACGAAGTCGCCGGAGAAGGACTGGCCGCCGGCAGGCCGCAGGGCCATCTCGCGGTGCCAGCCGCGCGGCAGGGAGGGCAGTTTGCTCTGCACGCGGATGCGTTCGCGCAGGTCGAAGAGCATGGTGCCGCCGCGCCGCCAGGGCACGCCGACGCGGCTGCGGAACTGGGCGATGACCAGGCCGAAGAACCCGCAGGCGGCGACCACCAGCACGGTGCCGGGGGTGACGCGGGCCGGACCCTGGGTATAGGGGCCGAGTACGAGGGCCTCGACGATCAGTGCGGCCGCGGAGGCGGCGTACAGCGCGAGGAGGCTGGCGGGGCGCAGCAGCAGTCCGCCGGCGACGATCGGCAGGACGAGCGCCGACGGCGAGAACCAGACCGGCAGCATCAGCGTGCCGCAGGCGGTGGCCGGAATGGTGAGCAGCAGCCCGCCGAAGGCGAGCCAGTCGGAGGCGTCGCCGCGGAAGTAGTCGACGGCTGATTTGCGCAGGGCTGTGCGGCTCCGGTGCGACAGCATGCGCATCCGGGCCATGAGGGATTCAACGCGTGCTCCGGCCATTGCATCGGGACCCTATCCATCCTGGCTGTGGATGCGCAGGGGTACCCCCGGACCAGGTGCCCGACGGCGTCCGAAAACGCGTCGCCTGGGGCGGATTGCCCTGATAGGGATGGCCGTATGGCTCTTGAGATACGCGTATTACAGGTTGATGAGTGGGATGTCTGGTACGACCACCTGGAACTGGCGTTCGGTGGCGTGCCCGAGTCCCCCGAGGAGCGCGAGCTCTACAAGTCGCTGACGGACACCGAGCGCTCGCTCGGCGTCTGGAACGGCGACACCTGCGTCGGCTCGGCCGGTGCCTTCACCTTCCGTCTCTCCGTGCCGGGCGGGGCACTCGTTCCGGCGGCCGGCGTCTCGATGGTGGGCGTCTCACCCACCCACCGCCGGCGCGGGGTGCTCACCTCCCTGATGCGGCGCCAGCTCGACGACGTCCGGGCGGGTGGCGAACCGCTCGCCGTGCTGACGGCCTCGGAGCCGGCGATCTACGGGCGCTTCGGCTACGGCACGGCCACCTACGCCCTGGCGCTGGACATCGACACGGCCCGCGTACGGCTCTCCGTGCCACCGGGGACGGACGGGATACGGCTGCGCCTCGTGGACCCGCGGGAGGCGCTGGCCGACTGCGAGCGGGTCTACGCGGCGCTGGCTACCACCCGGCCGGGCATGCCCGCCCGGCAGCCGGGCTGGGAGCGGTTCCCGCTGCTGGACCCGCCCTCGACGCGCGGCGGAGGGTCGCCGCTGAAGTGCGTGGTCGCCGAACGGGAGGACGGCGAGGTGGTCGGGTACGCCCGCTACCGGGTGACGCCCGAGTGGGACCAGACCCGCTCGGAGGGCACGGTAGATGTGCGCGACCTCGACGCGCTGGACCCGGCGGCGTGCGCGGCGCTGTGGCGCTACCTGTTCTCGATCGACCTGACCTGGACGGTACGGGCGCCTCGGCGGCCGGTGGACGATCCGGTGCTGCACCTGGTGAGCGACGTCCGGCGGTCGCGGCCGCGGACGCGGGACGCGCTGCACGTGCGGCTGGTGGATCTGCCGGCGGCGCTGGAGGCGCGGACGTACGCGGCGCCGATGGACGTGGTCGTGGCCGTCGAGGACGCGTTCTGCCCCTGGAACGCGGGACGGTGGCGGCTGGCCGCGGACGCCAAGGGCGCCGCCCTCTGTACGCGGACCGCGGACCCGGCGGACCTGGAGCTGTCGGTCCGGGAGCTGGGCTCGGCGTACCTGGGCGGGATCGCCCTCACCTCGCTGGCCGCGGCCGGCCTGGTGCGGGAGCTGCGCCCGGGGGCGCTCACGGAGGCCTCGCGCGCCTTCGCCGGGGACGTGGCGCCCTGGCTGCCGCACGGGTTCTAGGTCGTCTCTTCCGGATCTTGCCGGTTAAGCCCGCGTCGTCTGGTGCGGTGTCGCACGGCGCGGGTCAGGCAAGCTCGGAAAGAGACGGCCTGGTGCTGTGCCCGCGAAGGTCCGCCGGCCCAGGCACCTAGCGGGACTGGCAGCCGGGGCACCAGAAGAGGTTGCGGGCGGCGAGGTCGGCGGTGCGGATCTCGCCGCCGCAGATGTGGCAGGGCAGGTTCGCCCGCCGGTAGACGTACACCTCGCCGCCGTGGTCGTCGACGCGCGGCGGCCGGCCCATGGCCTCGGGCAGGTGCTCGTCGCGGACGGTGTCGATGCGGTTGTTGCGCACGCCCTGGCGCATCAGGGCGGCCAGGTCGGCCCACATGGCGTCCCACTCGGCGCGGTTGAGGTCCTTGCCCGGGCGGTACGGGTCGATGCCGTGCCGGAAGAGGACCTCGGCGCGGTAGACGTTGCCGACGCCCGCGACGATCTTCTGGTCCATGAGCAGAGCGGCGACGGTGGTGCGGGAGCGGGAGATCCGGGTCCAGGCACGGTCGGGGTCGTCGCTCGCGCGCAGCGGGTCCGGGCCGAGCCGGGCGTGTATCGCCTTCTTCTCGTCCTCGCCGATCAGTGCGCAGGCGGTGGGGCCGCGCAGGTCGGCGTAGTGGTCCTCGTTCCGCAGGCGCAGCCGGACCGTGTCCGTGGCGGGCGGGGCCGGCGCGGGGCCGAAGCCGAGTTTGCCGAAGAGTCCGAGGTGGATGTGGATCCAGGCGTCGCCGAGTTCCAGGAAGAGGTGCTTGCCGTGCGCCTCGGCGCCGTCCAGCTCGCGCCGGTCGAGCACGGCCGCGCTCTGCTCGAAGCGGCCCTGCGGGCTGCTGACGCGGACCGGCCGGCCCGCGAACCGTTCGGCGTGGTCCTGGGCCAGGCGGTGGATCGTATGCCCCTCGGGCACGGGGAACTCCTGAGAAGAATGGAAACGGCCGTGCCACCCCCGGGG
>NZ_JBSGZP010000199.1:0-11066 GCF_053611065.1 Streptomyces sp. NPDC054840 | reverse complement strand
GTCACGGATCAGCTTCATGTCGGCGGCGCTCGCGCCGCCGATCTCGAATCCCGTCATGCCGGTGTTGTACCAGATGGGTCCGGAGTGCGCAGCGGTGCCGGATCGGCCGTCAGGAGACAGCTGAACGCGGCCCGATCGGCCTCCCGATGGAGGTCGCTGACCTGGCCGTCCCCTACTTCGACGACCCGCCAGACCCCGTCCGCGCGCAGGGCGAGGTCGGTGGTCACGAAGGGGCAGCCCAGCGCCTCGACGGCCGCCCGGACCGGTTCGAGGGCCGACTCGCATGCTTGCGGGACCTGCGCGACCGGACTGTCGGGGTGGGCGGTGACCAGCCGGGGCACCCCGTCCCGCCACCACACCCGTACCTCTGCGGCCGCCGCCTCCGGCGTGACGAAGTGCTCGAAGGCCCTCAGCACCACCCCGCCCGCCAGGAACTCGCCCTGGAGTTCGACGAAGCGGGCGACGACGCGGTGCAGGGCGGCCGGATCGGCGAGGTCGGGCACGTGGCAGGCTTCGTCCCACTCGTGCTTGCGGGACTTCACGTAGTCCTTGACGACGGCGGCTCCCGGCGGCAGTCCGGCCGCGAGGGCCGCGAGCCCCTCCGGGTCCGGGACCGCGCCCGGCCCCGCCGGCAACCAGCCGCTGACCGGGGTCAGGCCGGCGAAGGTCTCGTACCAGCCGGGGAGTTCGTGCGCGCGGCGGTACGCCTCCGGGGTGACGACGAGCGCGCCACCGCGTCGGCGCAGGGCCGCGTCCAGTGCGGCGTACCGGCCCGCGGGGATCATCCAGCCCCGGTACCAGACCGCTCCGGTCCCCTCCGGAACGCGTGCGACGGCCCGCTCGGCGTCCCCGGCGAGCAGCGCGTCGTGGTCGATGAGCAGGGCGGTACCCCCGGCGGCGCGCAACTGCCGGGCCTCCGCCGCGAAGTGGGCGTCGACCCGGCGCTCGTTCAACGGGTCACGGCAGTAGAGGACGGTGGTGGTCGCGGTTGTCGTAGCCATGCGCCCACCCTATGAACGGCCCCGTCGATCACCGTACGGATTTCAGCCCGCGCAGATCACGTCGTCGAGCCGGATGGGGCTGGAGTCGAGTCGTACGTACGCGGTGAAGGTGTCCGTGTCGCCGGAGGCCCAGTGGGTGGTCACCGTGGCCCAGCCCACCGAGGCGGTCTTGGCGACGGTGACCGGGCCGATGCTGATGTCCTGCGGCTCCTCCGGGGAGCAGAGCAGGACGTCGACCTCCCCGTCGGCCTCCTGTCTCTCCTTGAGGATCTGCGAGACCCGGTTCTCCCGGTCCTGCGCGGAGGGACCGTGGTCACCGTAGAAGCCGCTGAGGAAGTCGCTGATCTGGGCAGCGGTGTGCCCCTTCGCCGCGACGGCGGCGGGCGCGGCGAAGGCCGGAACGGACGGCATGACCGGCAGCGCGATCACGGTCAGCAGCAGGGCACCGAGACGGTACGGCTTGAGCATCATGTCCGGTCTTGTACCCGCCGGGCCGGTGAATCGGGAGGGCGGGCCTGGATCTCACTCCTGCGGGGGTCGGGATTCACCGCAGAAACGACCCTCCCGCCGGTATGCGGAAATCGGCTCGCGTGCGGCCCGCGCCCGTACGTAGGGTCGGTGCATGGGGAAGCCACTTGTCGCAGTGTTCAGCGGGGCCGGGATGTCCACCGACTCCGGAATTCCGGATTACCGGGGACCGCAGGGCCTGTGGCGGCGGGAACCCGAAGCCGAGAAGCTCGTGACCTACGAGTACTACATGGCCGATCCGGAGATCCGGCGCCGCTCCTGGCTGATGCGTGCCGAGCTCGGCGCGCTCGGAGCACGCCCGAACGCCGCGCACCTGGCCGTGGCGGAGCTGGAGCGCGGTGGCACCCCGGTGCGGGTGATCACCCAGAACGTGGACGGGCTGCACCAGCTCGCCGGGATGCCCGACCGGAAGGTGTTCGAGCTGCACGGCAGCGCCCGGTCGGTGGTGTGCACGGCCTGCCACGCCCGGTCGGAGATGGACGAGGCGCTGGCCAGGGTGGCGGCCGGCGAGCCGGATCCCGCCTGCCTGGCGTGCGGCGGGATCCTCAAGTCGGCGACCGTGATGTTCGGCCAGCGGCTCGACCCCGAGGTGCTGGGACAGGCGATCGCCGTGGCCAAGGGTTGCCAGGTCTTCATCGCCGTCGGGTCGACCCTGCAGGTGCAGCCCGCCGCGTCGCTCGCCGGGATGGCCGCGGCGGCCGGGGCCCGGCTGATCATCGTGAACGCGGAGGAGACCCCGTACGATCCGCTCGCCGATGAGATCGTCCGCGAACCGATCGGCACCGCCCTGCCGGCCCTGCTGGCCCGGTTCGCCGCGTCCTGACCCGCGGTCCGACCCGCCCGGCCCGCGCACCGGCCCTGGCTCGGCCCTCGCACCGGCCGTGCCTCGGCCCGCGCACCGGCCGTGCACCAGCATCGGCCCGCGACCTACCCCGCGTCCGCCGCCCGGCGCATCTCCGCCACGTCCAGCTTCTTCATCTGCATCATCGCGGCGGTGGCCCGGGAGGCGCGCCCCGGGTCCGGGTCGGCGATCAGGTCGATGGCGCCCGGCGGGATGACCTGCCAGGACACACCGAACCTGTCCTTGACCCAGCCGCAGACGCCTTCCTCACCGCCGCCACCGGTCAGCGCGTCCCAGTAGTAGTCCGCCTCCGCCTCGTCCGCGCAGCGGATCTGGAAGGAGATCGCCTCGGTGAACGGGAACTGGGGGCCGCCGTTGAGGCCGATGAACTGCTGACCGTTGATCTCGAACTCCACGACCATCACCGAGTCGGCCTGACCTGGGCCCGCCTCCGTGTACCGGCCGATCCGGCCGATCTTGCCGTCCTTGAAGACGGACAGGTAGTAGTCGGCGGCCGCTTCCGCGTTGCCGTCGAACCACAGACACGTGGTGAATCCGTTTCCGCTCATCTCTGCCTCCGGGCCGGTGAATGGACGGTGGACACCGTCCCTCACATACAGACCGGCCCCGGATCCGAAATTCATCGGTGGGTCCGGGGCCGGTCCGCGATTCAGCCGGCAATTCACCCGTTCGGCCTACTTGGCGGGCTCCCCGCCCATCGCGAGCATGCGCTCGACGACGCGCTCGGTGGCGCGGCCGTCGTCCAGGTCGCAGAACTCGGCACGGAACGCCGCCCGCGCCTCGGCGTACTCCGCTCCGACCGCGTCCGCGTTGCGCACGGCCTCGATCAGGCTCGCCGAGTCCGCCAGCAGCGGTCCCGGCGCCTTCGCCTCCAGGTCGAAGTTGAAGCCGCGCAGCGTGTCGCGGTAGTGCTCCAGGTCGTACGTGAAGAGCAGGATCGGCCGGTCGGTGTGCGCGAAGTCGAACATCGCGGAGGAGTAGTCCGAGATCAGCACATCGGCGACCAGCAGCAGGTCGGCCGCGTCGGGCCAGCGGGACACGTCGATGACGAACCCGTCGCGGACGCCTTCGCGGACCTGCTCCGTCACGTGGTGGTGGCCGCGGACGAGCAGGACGTGGTCCTCGCCCAGCTCGCGGCGGGCCTGGTCCAGGTCGATGCGCAGGTCGAGCTTGTAACCGCCCGACCAGCCCTCGTTGTTCTCCCGCCACGTGGGCATGTAGAGGACGACCTTCTTGCCGTCGGGCAGGCCGAGCCGCCGCCGGACCTCGGCGATCCGCTGCGCGTCGGGCCGCACCAGCGCGTCCGTACGCGGGCTGCCGGCCTCGATGACCTCGCCGTCGTAACCGAGGGCGCGCTTGAGGAGGGGCGTGGCGTAGGAGCTCGGGGAGGCCAGCAGGGACCACTGGGCGCTGTCGTGCGCCAGCCCCTCCAGGATCTCCGGGCTCGTGTAGTAGTCGTGCACGAAGTCGTGGCCGATCTGCTTGATCGGCGTACCGTGCCACGTCTGGACGACGATCTGGCCGGTGCGGCGCTGGAAGCGCTGCGGCACGTTGTCGTTGGTCACGTAGTAGCGGGCGCGGGCCAGCACCTCCCACGACTCCACGCTGCCGTACTGCACGGCGCGGGCGGTCGCGGGGACCTCCGCGTGGCCGTCGCGGACCAGCCAGATGTGCTCCAGCTTCTCGCCGCGGCGCACCAGTTCCTCGTGGATGGCGCGCGGCGAGTCGCCGGCGCCCTGCCCCTGGAAGGTGTCGTAGACGACGATGTCCTTGACCGGCAGGGCGCGCTGCGCCGGGTAGGTCTCGAAACGGGCGACGCGCTGCGCGTAGTGGGAGCGGTCGTGCGGGCTGATCAGCGGGTCGCAGACCAGCACCATGCGGTCGTGGAAGCGGGTTTCGACCCGCATCCGGCGGCCCTGCACGGTGAGCGGGTGCGGGCCGGCGAACAGCAGTCCGGGGCCCATCTGTACGGGGGCGCCCCGGTCGACTCCGAGCAGTCCCGCGGTGGTTCCACCCTGGGCGGCCGGACGCAGCGTCGGCCACCAGCGGCCCTCGGGGAGCGTGGTGCGGCCGGCGTACGCCTCCGGGAGCACGGGCTGGAAGACGGCCTCGAAGGCGTCACCGTCGCGGGTGACGGGGTAGCTGAACTCCATGCCGTGGGCGTTGTGCAGGACGAACTCGTACGGCTCGTCGGTCGGCGCGACGAAGCGGCCCCGCAGGGTGAGGGTGCCGTCCTCGGCGGTGACCTCGTCGACCAGCGGCGGGGAGGGCTGCACGGAGAGGGTCAGGTGGCCGGTGTTGCCGCGCTTCGCGAAGAGGGCGCGGTCCGCGTCCTCACCGGGCAGGGGCAGGACCAGACCGTCGAACCCACCGCGCTCGTCGTGGACCATGCGGTGCTCGGTGCCGTCGGGGCCGATGACCGAGAGGCTCCAGGGCTCGGGGGTCCACTCGCCGGGCTCGCACGCGGCGTCCGGTACGGCGGCCAGGTCGGCCAGCGGTACGCGGGCGGTGAAGGAGGCCCGGTCGGGGCCGGACGCGGCGGTCTGCAGCGGGAAGGAGAGGACGGTGCCGGTGGTGACGTGGACGGCCTGCAGCGTGGTGGATCCGACGGCCTCGGCGGAGAGTTCGCCGGTGATCTCGACGGCGTCGTCACCCACGGCGTGGACGTCCAGCGCGCGGGCGCGGACGATCTCCACCTGGATGGTGAGGGCGCCGGAGACGGCCGGGACGATCCGGACGTCGGGGGCCACCCAGTGCGGGGGCGGGTTCTGGCCCGTGTCGTTCTCCCCGCCCCGCAGGCGGGCGCGGTGCAGCCCCCCGGCTCCGGTGACGGCGATCGATGTGGTCCATACGCCCTGGTTCCACTTACCGCCCGACTGGAAGATCGAGGGGTCGACGACGGCCGTGAAACCGGCCCAGTCCGCGTGCCGCAGGGCCAGGTGGTGGGACTTCACCGTGGCCATCGGGGAGGCGACCGTACGGGTGCCGACGACGGAGCGCCGGCGCTTGCCCCCCTCACGGAAGACCAGCACCTTGCGGGAACCGAGGCGGCTCTCCGCGCCGAGGTGGCCGGGGAGGGCGTAGCCGCGCAGCAGCAGCTTGCCGTCGGCCCAGGCCGCCTGCTCCAGGCGGCTGACGACGCGGCGCTCGCGCGGGCCGAGGGTGAGGATCTTGGCCGGGACCGGCGGACGGCCGTGCAGGAAGGGGTAGTCCGCCTGCGGGCGGGCGAGGCCCTTGACCGGCACGCTGTAGCTGTAGTCACGCTGGTGGTGCTGGAGCGCGATGAAGTCCTCGACGCGGCCTTCGCCGGCCAGGTACGCCTTGAGCCGGTCGGCGACGGTCAGGTCGGGCCAGGGGCCGGTGCCGATCTCGCGGACGAGACCGCCGACTTCCTTGACGAACGCGGCGCGGAACTCGGGGCCGCCCTCGCCGACGTACTTGTAGATGAGCGGGAGTTCCTCGCTCAGCACGTTGTGGTCGTAGTCGCGCAGGTAGCGGGCGTACTTGGCGCCCTGCTTGGCCTTGAGGGACTCACGGACCAGGCGTACGGACTTCACGCGGTCGATGAGGGAGATCGGGTCGGTGGAGCGCTGGGTGATGGAGCGCTCGCCGGTCTCGCGCACGCGCCAGTGATAGACGCAGTCGCTGATGATGTCGACGCTGGAGGCGAAGTAGTGCGCGGGGATGCTGACCGGGGCGTCCTCGTAGAGGATGCCCTCGGGGTACTGGAAGCCGTGCCGGTCCCAGAAGCTGCGCCGGTACACCTTGTTCCACGCGGTGCGGTCGGTGACCAGCGCCGGGAACTTCGAGATGTGGGTCTTCAGCTGGGTGCGGGCGAAGGCGGCCCGGTGTCCCCAGGACTGCTGCATGCCGACGGAGCGGAAACGCTTCACGTTGCCGCCCGCGAAGTCCGAACCCGTCTCGTCGAGCGCGTCGATGAGCCGCTGGTAGGCGTAGTCGGGCATCGTGTCGTCACTGTCGACGAAGGCCAGGTACTCGCTGTCCTTGTCGGCGTGGCGCGCACCCACGTTACGGGCCGCACCGAGGCCTGCGTTGTCCTGCATCACGACGCGGAAGCGCTTGTCCTTGGCGGCGAACGCCTTTGCTATGACGGCGCTGGTGTCCGTGGACCCGTCGTCCACGAGGATGACCTCGAAGTCTTCGAAGGTCTGGGACGCTATGGATTCCAGGCACTCGTCGAGGTAGAGCTCGACGTTGTAGACGGGGACGACGATACTCAGGCGCGGCGGCATGGGTGGCGGTTTCTCCAGCGTTTTATGCTTTGTCGATGATCAGCTGCTCACAGCATCCTACTCTGTAACAGAGTCATAAACTCCACCCATATGGGGCATACGAAGCCAACCGCCAGGGCGGACGGCAAAGAATTCAGCCGTCCGCCACTTCGGCGATGCGGGGGAGAGGGCCTGACCGTGTCCGGGTGGGGCCGGTCAGACCTCCAGGTCCGCTTCGATCTTCTTCAGTTGATGGCGTGCCATCGCAAGGTTGGCCCGCTTCTTGTCGAGGGCGAGGTAGAGGAAGAAGCCTGTGTTGCCGCGGCTCTTCATCAGTCGGATCAGGTGGTACTGGCCGCCGAGGGTGATGAGGATGTCCTCGATCTCGTCCTTGAGGCCGAGCATCTCCATCGTGCGGACCTTGGCGCGCACCACGTCCGTGTTGCCCGCCGCCGCGACCGCGAGGTCGAGGTCCTTGCCGCCGCCGATGGTGCCGAGGGCCATGCCGCTGCCGTAGTCGACGAGCGCGGCACCGATCGCGCCTTCGATGGTGGTGGTGGCTTCCTTGAGCGCGGTCTCCACATTGACCATGAGAGGGTCCTCTTTCTCGTTTCGCTGTGACTGGGATGTGAGGGGACTGTGACTGGCTGTAGCTGGGTGTGGCTGTGGCGGCACGCGCCGGACGCGTCAGGCCGGGCCGCCGACCGGAACGCGAATCACCCGGGTGGGGCTCCGGGACCCCGTCGCCCGAGGGTGTGGTCGATCAGTTCGGCTATCCGGAGACTGGAGCGCCGGGCCTCCAGGTGGAGGCGCCCGACGTTGACGCGGGGCTCGGCGGTCAGCGTGAGGACCGCCGCCATGCCCGCCGCGTAGGTGGCGACGTATCCGTCCTCGCCACGCACGAGCAGTTCACGGAAGGCGCCCTGTCCTGTGCAGTCGCTCAGCCGCTGGGCCACCCCGAGGGCGGCGGCGGTCAGCGCCGCGACGGACTCGGCCTCGGCGGCCGCGCTGTCCTGGGCGAGCACGAAACCGTCGGCACTCGCGGCGAGGGCGCCGGTGAGCTGAGGTACCCGGGCCCGCAGTCTGCGGAGCTCGGCGAGTATCTCGGCCTCCGTCTCGGGGGGCACCGTACTCATGTCGGCCTTACTCCTTTCGGGCTGCCTACGCTCGGAGCGGTCGGCGCGCAGGGCCGGTCGCAGCGGGAGCCTCACAGACTTGCCTCCAGTGCGTCGCGTAACCGGCGGAGCAGCGCCACGTCCGGGGATTGGGCCTCGGTCATCCAGTCGGGCAGGGGCGCCACGGCCGGCGGCGGGGCCGGGGTGTGCGGGGTCTCGACCAGTCCGGCCGCCGCGAGGCGCCGTACGTCGAGCAGGGTGTGGAAGGCGGGCCGGCCCAGGACCCACGCGAGGTCGGCCGGGGTGCGCAGGCCGTCGGCCTGGGCCAGCAGGGTCCGTTGCCGGGCGGTGACCGTCTGGCCCGGCGCGGCCGCCCGGGGGACGACCGGCGAGGTGTCCAGCAGGGGGTACGGCCAGACCGCGTCGAGCAGGTCCCGGCGGCGCCGGGTCTCCCGTTCGACGGCGGCGGCGGGAACGGAACGGACGGAGCCGATCCAGTGGGTGGCCCCGCGGCGGAAGCGGGAGGGACCGCTGCCCGGGGAGAGCGCGAAGAAGGCGGCGTCGAATATGGCGGCGAGGTGGCATATCTCCAGCTCTCCGTCGGCGAGCCCGCCGCTGTCCACGAGGAAGCGGGCGACCTGGCGGCGGGCACCGGCCCGGTCCACCGCCTCGCGCCAGCGCTCGGGGGCGAGGCCGCCGCCGGTGGTGAGCAGTACGTCGAGACCGGGGGTGGCCGGGCTCTCCGCGTGCACGATGCGGCCGTCCTCCAGGAACAGGGTGCCGCGGTCGCGGAGCAGGGCGCCGGTGGCGCGCTCCGCGGCGAGTCGGGTGAGAAGGGGGGAGACAGCGGCGAAGGCGTTCGCGGCCGTGGCGGTGGCGGTGGCGGTGGCGGTGGCCGGGGAGGTCATCTGAGTACCAGCCCCTCCGCCAAAGCACGGAGCCTGTGGCGCGCGAAGGCGAGATTGCCGTCGGCGCGGTCGAGCCACAGGTGCAGGAATACGCTGCTGTCGAAGCTCGTCTCGACGAAGCGCAGTACGTGGTATCCAGTGCGGGTGGTGACGATCAGATCCTCGACGGGCGGGCCGGCCGGTAAGCCGACGGACGAACCGGCGGAGGGAACGGCTCCGCCACCGTGTGCCGGGTCGGTCTCCACCGGGGCGAAGGACTCGTACTCGGCGGCCGCCCTGGCCAGTTCGGCGGTCTCGGCGGCGGTCGTCTCGTGGTCGCCCACGGGCGACTCCCCTGCGGTGCCGAGGGCCAGTCCGCTGCTCCAGTCGACCAGCGCGGCTCCCCGCGCACCAGGCAGGGCCATGGCTTCGAGCAGGCATTCGTCGATCCCGGGCACGCGGGCTCCCCTCCCGGCCGGACGTGCTGGGTGCACGGTAGTGCGGCGCGACAGGAGGGAACTTACTCAAGTTCCACTGTACGAAAGGGCGTTCTGGCATTTTCCGCTGGAACATGCCAGGAAGGGTGCGAGAGCTTGGCCGGAACGCGTCGATATTTGATCACGAAGCGAGCGGTAGATCGTCCGCGAGGCGGAAAGACCCTCCCTCGCGCTCCACGTAGCCCTCGTGACTGAGGGTGCGCAACAGGTGATAGACGGTCGGCAGGGGGATCCCGGTGAGCCGGGCGAGCCGTTTCGCCGTCATCCCGCCTTCCGCGGACATCGCTTCCAGGAGGCGCAGTGCGCGCTGCACGGAGCCGATCAGGGTGGGTGTGGTGTCCTTCTGACTGTGGTCGGTGCCCATGAGTAGTCCCCCTGCTCCGGTACGAGGCCTGGCACACCCATCAAAGTGGCTGACCGGGCGCAAAACCAGCGGACTCGCGTCAACCTGAGCATAAGATCACCGCATCCCGGCCCCGGAGCGGACGGACGACCGGCCGGCCGTGTCGTGTCGTCCTAGCGTGTGCAGGTCACGTACGCCGGGAGCGGGGTGTCCGCGATCAGGTGGCGGGGCAGGGACAGACCGAAGCGGCGCTCCACGACGGCGAGGGCGTGGCGGTCGCGGTCCGCGTCCGGTTCGCCGGCCGGGCGGGCGCACGCGCCGTCCGGGGTGAGGATCCCGGCCGCGATCAGCTCCGGGAGCAGGTGGTCCGGCCGGTGGCCGCCGCGCCGGCATTCCTCGCCGAGGCCGAAGCAGCACACCAGTTCGGCGTCCCGGGCGTACGCGAACTGCTTGGGCGGGCGGTCGGGCTGCGGATCGAGATGGACGGCCTCGACGCCGCCCCGGGAGACCTCGGCGAGCCGTTCCGCTCCGGCCGGCAGTCCGTGTTCGACGGCGAAGGACCAGCCGCCCCACCTGCCGACCCGGGCCACGCCGTCACCGTCCACGGTCTCGGTGACCATGCTCCAGGCGTCGAGCGCGCCCAGCGGGCCGGGGCGCACGCCCGGCAGCGCGCCGAGCCGCGAGGCGAGTTCGTCGGGGCCTATGCCCCGGGCGAAGGTCAGACCGGCGAACCACTGGTCCCAGTCGGCCAGCCACCTGATTCCGTCCGGCACGTCCTCTGAGATGTCCGCCATGTCCGCACCCCCGACGGTTTCCCCACCCCGCCGGTGCTTGTTCACCGGCACGATAGTCAGTCCGCGGGCTTCTCCGGGAGGAGGCGCTCGACCATCGTCCGAATGAGCCCCTGCGCCGAGTGCGCCTCCAGCATCGCGGGCGCCGTCAGGTCGTCCACGATCAGACCGAGCATCGCCAGGTACATCAGGACCACGCCCTGGCGGTCCCCGGGCAGGCCCGCGTCCAGGTGCCACCTGATGTTTGCCTCCAGCTCCAGGCCCTGGAAGGACGCGAGTTCCGCCTGGAGTTCGGGGCGCCGGGTACCCTCCAGCCGCAGCTCCAGCATGGCGATGTGCACACTGCGCTCGCGCCGCATCCGGTCCAGGAGCCGGGTGAGGAGGACCTCGGTGTCCAGCGGGCCGGCGAGATCCGCCGGGCCCGGAACGAGCCGCTCCCGGGTGCGGTGCAGGATCTGCACGAGCAGCTGGGAGCGGTTGGCGAAGTAGTTCGAGGCGGTGCCCGTGGGCACACCCGCCTCGGCGTCCACCGCCCGCAGGGTCAGGCCGCGCGAGCCCTCGCGCGCCAGGACTTCGATGGCGGCGTCGAGCAGTGCGGCGCGGCGCTGCGGGTTCTGGCGCATGGGCGGATCCCTGGGTGTGGGTGGGCACATCGGGTGAGCACTGCAGGTGCAGTGATTCGCACACGGTAGCGGACGCACCCGGTCCGGGCCCTCCCCCCCCCCCCCACCCCCCGGGGAGGCGGCGCGGGATGGAGCGGGTGATACCGGAGATACCCGCGGACCAGTGCCCCCCGATCCCCCGCCCGGC